>DASXFW010000327.1:0-8969 GCA_036489395.1 Acetobacteraceae bacterium
TTGCTTCGGCCAAGCGGCCTCGCAATGACAGGGGGGGAAAGAGGCGCGCGCGGCGGCAGGGACTACCGATAGATCCGTCGCGCCACCTCCGGCCGGCGCCATTGCTCCGACAGCAGGCCCTGCTTGGCGCCGAAGCCCTCGGACGAGCTGACCCCGTCGCGCCCGGCACGCAGCTCGCGCACGCGATCCAGGCTGACATCGACGAAGCCGATCCCCACGGCGGTGCTTTCGTAAATGATCTCCTCCGGCTCGGCGACCAGCGCCAGGCCGCGATCGCGCGGCGAGACCATGTTCTGGGTGGAAACCACCACGGCGAGGTTCTCGATCGCGCGCGCCCATAGCAGGTTGCGCCACGTGCCCCAGAGGCGGCGCTTGTTGAGGCCGGCTGGCATGAACATCAGCTCTGCGCCGTTCAGCGCCAGGGCGCGGGTGACTTCCGGGACATACACCTCGCTGCACATCGCCAGGCCGACCTTGCCATGTTCTGTGTCGAACACGGGGAAGTCGTCGCCAGGGACGTATTGGAACTCCCAGTACTTGCCGCCGGTGTAGATCCACGGGCCGTTCGGATGGGTGCGGCGATAGCGTGCCGGCTCGCGGCCATCGGGATAGGCCATGACGATCAGGTTGAACGCGGTCGCCGCCTGGGCGCTGATCGGTTCCAACGTGCCGAACACCGCGTGCACGCCGTATTTCGCTGCGGCGTCTGACAGGCGATTGGTGGGGTCGAATTCGGCCGGCATGCGCCAGGGGCCGGGGTAGGTCTCGGGGAAGCAGACGAAGTGCGCGCCCTCGCCGGCACAGCGTTCGATGGTGCGGACGGCATCTTCGACGTTCGCTTCGTCGTGCGGAGGCGGATGGGACTGCGGCTGCACCACCGCGATTCGGAAGCTCATGTTCTTTGTCCTCCCGGTTCGGAACTGTTGTCATTGCGAGGGCCGTCGGGCCTGGCGGGAATCGTGCGCCCCCTGTCATTGCGAGGCCGCTTGGCCGAAGCAATCTCGCGCGGGAGATTGCTTCGGCCAAGCGGCCTCGCAATGACAGGGGGCTGGCGAGGCGCTTCATCCGGGGCTGGTCGGCCGCGCCAGCCAGTTGCAACTCGCAATGACAGATTGCGCCTACTCCAGCTTCAGCGGCGCGCCGTTCAGGTCTTCGGCCCGCTCGACCTTGATCAGCACCGCGAAGCCCTTCTTGTCTGGATCGCGGTCCTTTTCCGGCTGCACCAGCCGCCGCCACACTTCCTCGTACTCGGCGCCCGACTTCACGATCTTCGCCGTGCCGTAGAACCGCGCGATGCCGCCTGCCGGCAGCACGCCGTCGGCGCGCAACTGCGGCTTGCGGAAATACACCGTCATCTTGCTGCCGTCGTGCAGATTGCCGGTGGTGCTGCCCTTGCCGCGCTCCCACAGCGCGAGATGTTCGTCGTCGAACGCCATGGTGCTGCCGCGGGGCGTCACCTGCGCGAAGCCGTCCGGCAGCACGCTGGCCACCAGACACACGTTGTCCGGGAAGGCGGTGTTGATGTGCGGCTGCAAGGTCTTGGGAATGATCGCCACGCTGGTGTCTCCTGGGTTTGTTCGGGCGGCATCATACGCAGCCGGCGCGGCTGCGCCTACGCCCCGGCCTGGTGCCGATTTTTGCCCACACCGGTGCGTGACCTGGGTAGCATACGCGCAGACCCGCCGAGAGCACCGCCCGCCATGAGCGCCAACACCTACGATTTCGTCGTCATCGGCAGCGGCCCGGCCGGGCGGCGCGCCGCAATCCAGGCCGCCAAGCTGGGCCGCTCGGTCCTGGTGGTGGAGAAGGGCCGGCGGGTCGGCGGCGTTTCCGTGCACACCGGCACCATTCCTTCCAAGACGCTGCGCGAGACCGTGCTGAACCTGACCGGCTGGCGCGAGCGCGGCTTCTACGGCCGCGCCTACCGGGTGAAAAAGGACATCGAGGCCAAGGACCTGATGACGCGCCTGCACATGACGCTGGATCATGAGGTCGATGTGCTGGAGCACCAGTTCGCCCGCAACGCGGTGAATACGCTGAAGGGCACGGCGCGCTTCGTCGATCCGCATCGCATCGAGGTGGCGCTGGAAGGCGGCGACATGCGCGTCATCGCCGGCGAGCGTTTCCTGATCGCGGTGGGCACGCGGCCGCATCGCCCGTCGGATGTCGATTTCAACGGCCACAACATCCTGGACAGCGACGAGATCGTCGATATCCCGCGCCTGCCGCGCAGCCTGACGGTGGTCGGCGCGGGCGTCATCGGCGTGGAATACGCGACGATTTTCAGCGCGCTGGATGTCAACGTGGCACTGGTGGAGTCTCGGCCGACCTTCCTGGAGTTCATCGACCACGAGCTGATCGAGGACTTCACCCACCAGTTGCGCGATCGCGGCATGGCGCTGCGGCTCGGCTGCAAGGTCGCGCGCATCGAGTTCGACAACGACTGGCCGGTGACGGTGCTGGACAACGGCCGGCGCATCCGCTCGGAGATGGTGCTGTACACGGCGGGTCGGGTCGGCGCGACGGAGGCGTTGAATTTGCCGGCGTGCGGGCTGACGGCGGACAGCCGCGGGCGATTGAAGGTCGATCCGGTGACGTTCCAGACGGAGGTGCCGCACATCTACTCGGCGGGCGATGCGATCGGGTTCCCGAGTTTGGCGTCAACGTCGATGGAGCAGGGGCGGATCGCGGCGTGCCATGCGTTCCATGTGAGGATGCCGCCGGCGCCGGAGTTCTTTCCGTACGGCATCTACTCGGTGCCGGAGATTTCTACCGTAGGCATGAGCGAGCAGGAGGTGCGCGCGAAGGACATTCCGTATGAATGCGGGGTGGCGCGGTTCCGCGAGACGTCACGCGGCCACATCATGGGGCTGAACACCGGCATGATGAAGATGATCTTCGCGCTGGAGACGCGGCGGCTGCTCGGCGTGCATATCGTCGGGGAGGGCGCGACGGAGCTGGTGCATATCGGCCAGGCGGTGCTGAACCTGCAGGGCACGCTGGATTATTTCATCGAGAATACGTTCAACTATCCGACGCTGGCGGAGGCCTACAAGATCGCGGCGCTGGATGCGTGGAACCGGATGCCGGCGGGATAGCGGCCGCGACCAGTGAAGCTGTGCGGTTGCGGGCGCACCAGGCTCGGCAAGCGGTCGAGATCGACGTCGTTATGGCGTAGGCTTGCCGTAGCGTTCGAGCATGGCACTGCCGATATCCGATGAACCCGGCCAGATTGCATGACGGCGGCCCGCCAGCTCCGTATAAGCATCAAGCCGCGCTGGGTCAGGCTGCACCGGCTCATCCTCCCGCAGGAACACCAGCCCTTCCTTGCCGGCCGGCATCGCACGCACGAATGCCTCCGCTTCGTCCAGCGCCGCGCGCAGGCCCCGCGCCACGGCACCAGCGTCGATCGGCTCCGACATGGACAAAGCCTCGTATTCATCGGCGCGGTAACGCGCGTTGCGCCGGATTTCAGCGATGAGGCTTTCGGGCGAGTAACCCGGGTCCCTCGCCACGGCCGCCCAGATCACCGCTCCCAAAGGCAAGAGGTGTTCATGGATGTAGAGAAGATCGAGGGCATCGCGCGGCGCATTCCGCCCGGCTGAAGCCAGCGCCTTGTTGGTGGCGATGTCGATCGGATGCAGCGTGTAACCGAACAGCTCATCAGGTTGCGCAGGGAAAAAACGGAAGTCGCTGTCGCGCACCCATTCCAGTCTCGTGTCCTCGCCGTGCCGCCGCACCAACGCCGCATGTATGCCTGGTTGCTGACGGAGCCATTCCACGTCGAACCCGGCGGCTGTCAGGATTGCGGCGTCTGCCTGCGCCGTGGCCGCGACCAGTTCTTCGGTGTGGTGAAAGATGTCGATATCGCCGGAGAATCGCGGCCCGTCGCGATGCAGCGGCGTCGAGCCGGCGACGTAGCTTTCCGGACTGCGGCACGCAGCAAGCGCCCGAAGGATTTCGGTTTGCAGGCTAGAGAGCGGCACGACACGCGTGCTCTATCTGAGCGGCGAGCGCGCGCGCCTGCAGATCGCCTTCAACGCGCAGCGAATCTGCAACGGCCAGAATCTGCGTGATGGTCGGCCGTGCCTGGACCTTCCAGTTCCACAGCGCGCGCGTCCCGAATTGAGCGAACGCACGGCGGTAGAGACGCACCAAATCATCGGGAGCCGGCACGCCGGCGCCGCGGTCCTTCAGCTCATCGATGGTGCTGCTGGCGTCCATACTTTCTGCTTAGCACAACGCCTGGGAATCCACGAGCCTTCGGTGACGTATCGCGGCATCCCGGCGCCGCAATCGGGTATCAACGTTCAGTCAGGATCGCTACGCTGCGGATCTCACCGGCCTCGACGCACTGTTCAAGTGGAGCTTCCAGTTGAGAGCGTTGAACAGCCCTGAGCCGGCGCCTTTTGTGGCGGCACATACCGCGGCCGCGGTGGTTGATAGGCGCCCGGGTGCGTGGAACGGCTTCGGTCCCTCGGTTGGGCGGGATCGCTTTCACCGCGGCGACCCCTTGCGGTCACCGCGTGGTTGCGACGGCGCCAGGTTCGCCAAGCGGTCGCGATTGATGAGTCGTCAAGAATCTCAACATGAATCCCGGACAGTATTGGCTTGGGTGCGACGGATATTCGACGATTAACGCAGAGGCGGTCAACGCCGATAGCTGCACGAAGTGATTTTCAAAATCCATCTGCTGTGTGTCAGCGAGATCAATAGTCCGCCCGTCCCTGAATTTTACCTGAAAGCTGACATTCCTGCCACTTCTCGAGCGGTAGCACGAAATTCGGCGTTGGGTGGCGGCGGACCAAGCGTAAGAATAGGGTGCAGCCAACCAACCTGATTGAACGGTGATTCCGCTGGAAGTTGCAAACCAATATGCGGATATGCCGTGCGCATAAACCAGCGTCGTGCAGCCGAGAACCACAAACGTCAGTAGTGCGAAGCCGCGTTCGACCGGCAGGATTCCTGGCGGTCCAGATAGTCGCCGTTGCACCATTGCGGAATAGCACGCTGCGAGCACAATGTAGAAAAAAGCCACAAATGGCGGAGCCATGATCAAGGCTCCTCCGTAGAGAGGCCCACTGACAATCTTGTCTGCTGGCGGAAACACCGACCGCTGCCAATGTAGGGGAACAAGCCAGAGCGCGACCGTCGTTGCCGCCGCCGGCAGAACGAGGAACAGGAACTGTCTGGCCTGTTGGCGGCTGCCGGGTCCGGAACGTCCTCGGGCAAATGGCATGCAGCCTCCTTGATTATCCGCGACGGGGCGACTGCACTTCGATCTGCTCATGGTCCGTGGCAGTCAAGGCACCTTTCGGCGGCACGCGGTATGCGTACCTGCACGCCCATGCTCCGCCCGCCCAGCACATTTTGTTCGTCAGCGGCCCTAACTGCCCCCTTCGCCTGCCTCCAACGCCATCACCGCGAACGTGGCCAGCCAATGCTCGCCCATGTAGTCGCCCGCAACATGCGACAGGCTCGCCGCCAGGTGCCGTGCCGCGGCATCCCGCATGACAGCGCGCCGCGGATCGCGCGCTGGCAGCGCCGCCGCCAGATTGCCCCAGCACCACGCGCGGCTGAAGTTCAGCCCATCGAGATGCGCGAGCCGTCCGTCGCTACGATCGCTGACCGAGACTGGCAGGAACACCGACGCCGGTTTCTCTTGCTCCAGCCGCGGCAGGAAGCGGTCGAACCATGCGGCGAATTCGTCCGCCGGCAGGACGCGCCGCATGCATTCCGCCTCGATGAGGCAGGGCGACAAGAAATCCTCGCCGCTGGGTTCCCAGGCCTGGCAATCCGCATCGTCCAGGTACCAACGCCGTGCGGTGTCGGCCACCATCCGAGCCAGCGCGTCGTCGCCGCAATCCTGCGCGTACTCCATTGCCAACGCCAAAGCGAAAGTGGTGTTGGAATGCACGCCGCTGCGCACCGGATACGCGGCCTTCGGCAGATGGAGCAGGAACCGCTGGGCAAATGCCTCGCCCAGCGGCTGCAAGTTTGCTGCCCAGGGCGCGGCGCCCCCCTGCCGGCGCAACTCGGCGCACAACGCCAGCACCCATGCCCAGCCATAGGGCCGTTCGAACGTCGCGGTGAATGGACGCGCCAGGTAGGCGCACTCCGCCGCAACGCGCTCCGGCGTAAGTGCCTCCGCAAACAACGCGCGAACCTGCGCCGCTTCCGGCGTATCGGGGAACCGGCCGGACAGCCGGACGAGCAACCAATAAGCATGCACGCAGGAATGCCAGTCGAAGCTGCCGAAGAAGATCGGATGGAGCGCGCGGGGTGAGCGCAGGTCGTCCGGCCCGGTCAGCACCTGGTCCAGCTTGTTGGGATACTCCCGAGTCACGTGGCCCAGCGCGATGGCCATGAAGCGGCGGCCGAGTTCCTGCGTCAGCATCGTGAACTCCCCTTGGCCGGGTCACGCCGGGCGACGGGAGCGGCGGGCGCGACAGGGCTGACGCTTATCGGACAGCGGGGGCTGCATCCGCAAGGGACGCTGGACCATTTCATCGAGAGTACTTTCAACGATCCGACGCTGGCGGAGGCTTACAAGATCGCGGCGTTGGATGCGCGGAGCCGGATGCCGGCGGGATAGTACCAGAGCGCGCGCCGGTCAGTGATGCGTCATGCAGCGTACGGCCGCTATAATGATCGCAACCTGGGCGATCGTCATGCCGCCGACACGGATTACCATGTCGCGCTCGAACCGATCCAACTGTGCGATCGCATTCGCACGATAAGTGTCGAACCCGTCATTGATGAGCGCGGCGGCCTTCTCCCAACGCGTCCCCGGGTTTCGTTGGGTCGGTTGCCTCAGCCGCACCAGCGGTTCCCGGCCCACATGCCGGCTTCGCTTTGCTGTGTGGCGCCGGCATGGGCGTTTCTCGACGGCCCGGTGTCTTCATGGGCGAAGCATGAAGTGCAAGGCGCCGAGGATCGCCCCGACGCCGAGGAAGGTCATCGTACCGAATTTGATCGTCACATCACGCCGCCGCAGCTCGATCTGGGCGGTGAAATCCGCGCGCATTGCCATGAACTTCGCGTTCGTATCCATGCCGAGGGCCGCGATCTTCCCGGTCAGGTCGGCACCCTGGGCTGCAATCCTGGCGTTCGTGTCGGCACCCTGCGCCGCGATCTTCGCGGCCGTGTCCGCGCCGAGCGCCGTGATCTTCCCGGTCAGGTCGGCACCCTGCGCCGCAATCTTCGCGGCTGTGTCCACGCCGAGGGCCGTGATCTTCCCGGTCAGGTCGGCACCCTGTGCCGCAATCGTCGCGGCCGTGTCCGCGCCGAGGGCCGTGACGTCCGACCTGGTGGCGAGGTCCGCACCGCCCATCGCCTCCGCCAATGCCTCGGCCGTGCCAGCGGCAACGGGCGCGGCCAGGCCAGCCGCCTCCAGCCCACGCGCCAGCTTCAGCGTATCGAACGGAACTGCGTTCATGGCGGAACCCTACATCGGTGGTGTTGCGCCAGTCCATCACAGTTTCCCTAACAATCCGTTGCCACGGCAGTGCCGCCGGCTTGCTTGCCGCCGCCGCACCGCGATGCTTAATGCCGCGACACCGCAGCAGCCCCGGGCGCCCGCATCCCATGACCGACAACAGCTTCCAGTCCCTGATCCTCCGTCTGCAACAGTACTGGAGCCGCCAGGGCTGCGTGCTGCTGCAGCCGTACGACGTGGAGATGGGCGCCGGCACGTTCCATCCGGCGACCACGCTGCGCGCGCTCGGACCGAAGCCGTGGCGCGCGGCGTACGTGCAGCCCAGCCGCCGCCCCACCGACGGCCGTTACGGCGAGAACCCCAATCGCTTGCAGCACTATTACCAATACCAGGTCATCATGAAGCCGAGCCCGGACAATGCGCAGGACCTGCTGCTGGCGAGCTACCGCGAACTCGGCCTCGACCCGCTGCATCACGATTTCCGCTTCGTCGAGGACGATTGGGAAAGCCCGACGCTCGGCGCGTGGGGGCTCGGCTGGGAAGTCTGGTGCGACGGCATGGAAGTCGGCCAGTTCACCTATTTCCAGCAGGTCGGCGGCATCCCGGTGACGCTGCCCAGCTTCGAAATGACCTACGGCCTGGAACGCCTGGCGATGTACGTGCAGGACAAGGAGAACGTTTACGATCTTGATTTCAACGGCGCCGGCGTACGTTACGGCGACGTGTTCCTGCGCGCCGAGCGCGAATACAGCGCATTCAATTTTGAATACGCCGACACCACGATGCTGATGCGGCACTTCGCGGATGCGGAGAAAGAATGCGCGGCGCTGCTGCACCAGCGTCTCGCGCTGCCCGCCTACGACCAGTGCATCAAGGCCAGCCATCTCTTCAATTTGCTCGACGCGCGCGGGGTGATCAGCGTAACGGAACGCGCGAGCTACATCGCGCGGGTGCGCACGCTGGCAAAGGGCTGCTGCGAGGCGTGGGTGGCGGGGGAAGGCGGGTGACTTCGCCGCCCCGCACGCCTAATTCTACCAAACCCCCGCCGCCATCTACCACGAGGCCGACATGGGCGCCCAACTGAACATCAAGAGCGAGGACGCCTACCGGCTGGCGACCCACTTGTCCAAGCTGACCGGCAAGAGCGTCACCGCCGCGGTCACCGATGCCCTGCGCGCCCAGGTCGAGCAGGAGGAGAAGGCCCGCGACAAGTCGGCCAGGATGGCACACATCAAGGCGCAGGCAGCCGATCTGTGCGCGCACATGACGCCGACGTTCTCCAGTTCCGACACGGATGACCTCTACGACGAAGACGGGCTGCCGAAATGATCGTTGACGCGTCGACGCTACTGGCGGTCGTATTCGATGAGGCAGACGCAGATCGGTTCTCCGAGGCCATGCTCGACGCGCGGTCACCTAACAAGAAACTTGGGCCTTACATGCGCGCGGATGGGAGGCACGCTCGGCGCCCCCACGTCATGCCGACGAAGGTCGGCATCCACGCCTCTGCCGCGGCCAGCACAGCAAGGCG
>DASXFW010000341.1:0-12579 GCA_036489395.1 Acetobacteraceae bacterium
CCCTCCCGCCCATCCAGCGAAGTAACGGGTTCCAAGGGCAATGCCCTTGGCGGGGATCCAAGGGGCAAAGCCCCTTGGTCGGGGTCCGGGGTGAAACCTCGGCCTTCCTTCGGTTGACCAGGAATGATTCTCGTGTCGATCAGGCGTTTCACTTTTCCGCAAGATGGGCGATGCTCACGCCGCGTGCCGCCCCGGACAGCCCGCTTTGCCCGGTCAGCGCAGCTTCCCGCCGCGGCGCGTCCGTGCCGCGGCCCTGTTCTGTTGTGCTTTATCAAGAGGTCGCTACCCATGCATTTCCTGCCCACCGAGCGCGTCGCACTGTTCATCGACGGAGCCAATCTCTATTCAGCCTCCCGTAATCTCGGCTTCGATGTCGATTACCGCAATCTGCTCGAGTTCTTCCGCAAGCAAGCACACATCATCCGCGCCTATTACTATTCCGCCGTGCTGGAGACCGAGGAATACTCGCCGCTCAAGCCGCTGACCGACTGGCTGGCCTATAACGGCTATACGCTGGTCACCAAGCCGGCCAAGGAATTCACCGACGCCTCCGGCCGCCGCCGCATCAAGGGCAGCATGGATATCGAGGTCGCGGTCGATATGCTCGAACTCGCGCCGCGCATCGATCACGCAGTGTTGTTCAGCGGCGATTCCGACTTCCGCCGCCTGGTGGAAGCAGTGCAGCGGAAGGGCGTGCGCGTCTCCGTCGTGTCGTCGATCCGCACCACGCCGCCGATGGTCGCGGACGAACTCCGCCGCCAGGCCGATCAGTTCCTCGAACTGGCGGACATCGCGCCGGAGTTCACCCGCCGGCAGACCGAGCCGCGGGTGCGCACCGTGCCGCTGCGCCACACGCCGGCCGAGCCGTTCGCCGCCGACCCCCGCGACGGCGTGTGAGGCGTTCGGACAAGCGTCCGTGGCCTTGCACGACATGACATGCCACGCGCCGGCCATGTCGCGGCCACGGTCATCCGCGCGGAGGACGGCAGCATGCTGAAGGTCTGGGGACGCCGCAGCTCGTTCAACACACAGAAAGTGCTGTGGCTGGTCGGCGAGCTTGGGCTGCCGCACGAGCACATCCCCGCCGGCGGCAGTTTCGGCCGGTTGAACGAGCCAGGGTTCCGCGCCCTGAACCCACACGGCTGGGTGCCGGTGATCGAGGACGGCGACCTTGCGGTTTGGGAATCGCACGCAGTGCTGCGCTATCTCGCCGCACAGTACGGCCAGGATCGCTTCTGGTTCGGCGACGCCGGAGCACGATCGTTCGCCGATCGTTGGATGGACTGGTCGCAGACCACGTTGCAGCCCGACTTCCTGATGGGCCTGTTCTGGGGCTTTTTCCGCACCCCCGATGCGCAACGCGACTGGCCGGCGATCAACCGCAGCCTCGCGCGCTGCGCCGGCCATTTTCGCTTGCTCGACGGCATGCTGGCGCGCCACCCGTTCCTGGTGGGTGACGCGCTGTCCCTTGCGGACATCCCGATCGGCACGTCGCTGTATCGGTATTTCGAACTGGACATCGAGCGTCCGGATATTCCGAACGTCCGCGCATGGTACGACCGGCTGCGCCAGCGTCCGGCGTACCGCGAACATGTCATGATCCCGTTCGCCGAGTTGCGCGGCCGGCTGGACTATTAGGCCCCCGCACCGACCGCCGTCGATCGCACCGACGCCCAAGCCCGGAGCAGTACGTCCGAGGCCAGTGCGGGTGCGGCCGGCGCCAGCCCGGTCTGCGCCGTCATGGCGTCGCCCCGTGGCGGACATGAAATCGCCCCGGATCGTCCTCATCTACCGTACCTACGAGAGGGAGAAGAAGCCTATGACACGTTCTCATCCCATACGGCATCGAGTCCTGCTGGCTCTGGCCGCGCTGGGGCTGGCGGCAGCGCTCGGCGGCTGCGTCGCCTATCCGGCCTACCCGGCCTATGGTTACGGGTACGGTCCATATTATGGCGGCTACCCAGGCGGCTATGTCGCGGTCGGCGGCGATTGGCACGGCGGCGGCGATTGGCATGGCGGTGGCGATTGGCACGGTGGCGATTGGCACGGTGGCGATTGGCACGGCCACTGACCGCAACGCGTCGGCTGCGATGCAGCTCTACGTGAGGAGCCGTCGTTCCGGCGGCCCTTGGCGCCAACTGTTGGTGTCATGGTCGGCGCGCCGATGCTGTCGTCATCCCCGCACCAGGCTTGTCACCCACGCCTTTCCTCGGCTCGTGCAGCAAAGTCGTGGCTACCAGCCTGCGCCGGCCATGACACGAGAGGTCAGGCTCTCCGCCGCTTGGTATTGTTCGGAACGGCTCGCCCTACTCTTTCGTGGCAACCCGCGATGACGGCAGAGGTGTCGCAGCGAACGCCATCTCAACGGGGGCAGATTCGCAACAGCCGCTCCTCGCACACGGACCCCGGGTAGAAATTCCATCCCCAACGGCGCATGGTGTTCCCGCCATCCGCCGGCCCATCTGGCGGATCGCTGATCACGCGGCAACAGGCGGTGGGACCCACCCCCGCCCGGTGCCGTGCGCCTGATGGAGGAGACGGACTTGGCGGCCACAACGACCTCGCGCACCCACGGCTTCACGCGGCCCGTGGAGACCATCGACACGTCTCCCACCATCGCCGACACCACCAAGACCACTACCTGCTACATGTGCGCCTGCCGCTGCGGCATCCGCGTCCACCTGAAGGACGGCCGCATCCGCTACATCGAGGGCAACCCCGACCACCCGGTGAACAAGGGCGTGCTGTGCGGCAAAGGTTCCGCCGGCATCATGAACCACTATTCGCCCGCGCGCCTCTCCAAGCCGCTGCTGCGCACCGGCGAGCGCGGCGCCGGCGATTTCAAGGAGATCGAGTGGGAGGAAGCGCTGTCGCTGGCCGCCAAATGGCTCGGCGACATCCGCGCGTCGGAACCCCGCAAGCTGGCGCTGTTCACCGGCCGCGACCAGAGCCAGTCGTTCACCGGCTGGTGGGCCAAGCAGTTCGGCACGCCCAACTTCGCCGCGCATGGCGGCTTTTGTTCGGTCAACATGGCGGCCGGCGGCCTCTACACCGTCGGCGGCAGCTTCTGGGAATTCGGCGATCCGGACTGGGAGCGCACGAAATACCTGCTGATGTTCGGCGTCGCCGAGGACCACGATTCCAATCCGATCAAGACAGGCATCGCGAAACTGAAGGCACGCGGCGCTAAGTTCGTCTCGGTGAACCCGGTGAAGACCGGCTACTCCGCCGTCGCCGACGAATGGATCGGCCTGCGCCCCGGCACCGACGGCTTGTTCGTGCTGTCGCTGGTGCATGAACTGTTGCAGGCGGACCGCATCGATCTGGATTTTCTTGCGCGCTACACCAACGCCGCCTGGCTGGTGGTGCAGAATCCCGGCGGCGCGGACGACGGCATGTTCGTGCGCGACGCCGGCGGCAAGCCGCTCGCATGGGACCGCGCGTCGTCAACCGCGATCGATGCGGCGACGCCCGGCATGCAGCCGCAGATCGCCGGCGAGATCACGCTGCAGGACGGCCGCCGCGCGCTGCCGGTGTTCCATCTGCTGGCGGAACGTTATCTCGACGGCCGCTACGCGCCGGAGGTGGTTGCGGATACCTGTGGCATTCCCGCCGCGACGATCCGCCGCATCGCCCGCGAACTCGCCGACGTGGCGTTCGACCAGGCGATCGAGCTGGACCAGCCCTGGACCGACACGTCAGGCCGACGGCACGAGAAGATGCTCGGCCGGCCGGTGGCGATGCACGCAATGCGCGGCATTTCCGCGCACTCCAACGGCTTCCACACCTGCCGCGCCATTCACCTGCTTCAGATGCTGCTCGGCGCCGTCGATACGCCGGGTTCCTGGCGTTACAAGTCGCCGTTCCCGCGGCCGATCCCGCCGGGTCCGCAGCCCGTCGGCAAGGGTGCCAAGCCCAATTCGATGCTGCCAGGCATGGCGCTGGGAAACCCGCGCGGCCCCGAGGACATGCTGCTGGAAGACGACGGCAGCGCGGTGCGCATCGACAAGGCCTACACTTGGGACGCGCCGATGTCGGCGCACGGGCTGATGCACACGCTGATCGCCAACGCCCACGCCGGCGATCCCTACAAGATCGACACGCTGTTCATGTACATGGCGAACATGGCGTGGAACTCCTCGATGAATCCGGGGGAGGCGGCACGCAAGCTGGCCGACAAGGATGCTGTTACGGGCAAGTACCGCATCCCCCACATCATCTATTCCGATGCGTTCTTCTCCGAAACGGTCGCCTATGCCGACCTGATCCTGCCCGATACGACGTACCTGGAACGCTGGGACTGCATTTCGCTGCTGGACCGGCCGATCGGCAGTCCGGAAGGGCCAGGCGATTCGATCCGCCAGCCGGTCATCCCGCCGGACCGCGACGTGCGGCCGTTCCAGGACGTGCTGATCGACCTCGGCGTGCGGCTGAAACTGCCAGGTTTCGTCAAGGACGACGGCACCGCGGCGTATCGCGACTACGCCGACTACATCGCGCGGCATGAACGCCGCCCGGGCGTCGGTCCGCTCGCCGGATTTCGCGGTGCCGACGGCAAAGGCGAGGGCGTCGGCGCGCCAAACCCCGACCAGTTGCAGCGCTATGTCGAGAACGGCTGCTTCTGGACGTACCACCACGCGCCCGAGGCGCTGTATTACAAGCACGCCAACGCGGCGTACCTGGAAGATGCGAAGCGCCTCGGCCTGATCGACAACACCGCGCAGATCGTGCTGCAACTCTACAGCGAGCCGTTGCAGAAGTTCCGCCTCGCCGCCGAGGGCCACGGCCCGAACCAGCCGCCCGATGCGAAACGCGAGGACGTGCGGAAATACTTCGATCCGCTGCCGATCTGGTATCCGCCGTTCGAGCAATCCCTGCCGGAACAAGCCGCCTACCCGCTGCACGCGATCACCCAGCGGCCGATGGCGATGTACCACGCGTGGCACTCGCAGAACGCCTGGCTGCGGCAGATCTACAGTTACAACCGCCTCTATATGCACCGCGGCACCGCCGCCGCGCTCGGCATCGAGGACGACGGCTGGGTCTGGGCGATCAGCCGCAACGGCCGGGTGAAATGCCAGGTGAAGCTGATGGAGGGCGTCAACCCCGACACCGTCTGGACCTGGAATGCCATCGGCAAGCGCCGCGGCGCGTGGAACCTGTCGGACGACGCACCGGAATCACGTGAAGGATTCCTGCTGAACCAGGTGATTTCCGAATTCCTCGACGGCGGCCGCCAGTTGAACGCCGATCCGGTGACCGGCCAGGCAGCGTGGTACGACCTGCGGGTGCGCGTGGAGAAAGCCGACGGCCCCGCCGAGACGCTGCCGCGCCCGCCCGCGCTGCATCACCCGCCCGGCATGAAGGCCGCGCCGCGGGTGCTGCACTATGCGGTCATGGGAGCCGAAAGAACGACTGGCCGTAGCGTCCCCCCTCCCCTTGAGGGAGGGGGACAGGGGGAGGGGTGGGTACATCCCCATACCTCGGAAGCACGCACCCCTCCCCCTACCCCCCTCCCTCAAGGGGAGGGGGAATTCACGTCCCCGCGCGCGCCATGACCTCCATCCCCGCACCCGGCGCCAAGAAGCTCGGCCTCGTCATCGACCTGGATACCTGCGTCGGCTGTCACGCCTGCGCGGTGAACTGCAAGGAGTGGAACACCTCCGGCAAATCCGGACCGCTGACCGACTTCAGCGCCTACCAGGACCATCCCGACGGCGTCTGGCTCAATCGCGTCCACACCTACGAAGCCGGCACCGGCACCGACAGCCGCACCGTGCATTTTCCGCGTTCGTGTCTGCACTGCGAGGACCCGCCCTGCGTCACCGTCTGTCCCACCGGCGCCAGCTACAAGCGCGCGGAGGACGGCATCGTCCTGGTCAACGCCGACATCTGCATCGGCTGCAAGCTGTGCTCCTGGGCTTGTCCGTACGGCGCGCGCGAGTTCGACGAAGACGAGGGCGTGATGCGCAAATGCACGCTGTGCATCGACCGCATCTACAACACGAACATCCCAGAGCACGAACGGCAGCCCGCGTGCGTCAACACGTGCCCGGCGCACGCCCGGCATTTCGGTGACCTGGGCGATCCGTCCAGCGCCGTTTCGAAGCTGGTTGCCGAACGCGGTGGCTTCGACCTGATGCCGGAACAAGGGACCAAGCCGGTGAACAAGTACCTGCCGCCGCGCCGGCGCCCGGTATCCGCGGCGCCGGCCGAAGCGCCTCGTCCGACCGGAGGCAACAGCGTGCTGCGCTGGATCGATCGCGTGTTGTCGCGATGAATCCGGCATTCTCGGTCATCCTGCTGACGACCGCATCCGGCGCCGGCTACGGCCTGCTGGCATGGCTCGGTGTGATGAACGCGCTGCGCCTGCTGCCGGCGTCGCCCGTGTTCGGCGTCCTGGCGATCCTGGTCGCTCTGGCACTCAGCGCTATCGGGCTGCTGGCATCCACCTTCCATCTCGGCCACCCGGAACGCGCGTGGCGTGCCATCTCGCAATGGCGCAGCTCGTGGCTGTCGCGCGAAGGCGTGCTGGCATTGTTCACCAACCTGCCGGCGCTCGGCTTCGCCGCCGCGTGGTGGTTTGCCGGCCGATCCGTCGGGGTGACGGTCGTGCTCGGGTTGCTGGCGGCGGCCAGCGGACTGGCGACGGTCGGAGCCCAGGCGATGATCTACGCGACGCTGAAGCCCATCCGCCAATGGTGCAACGACCTGGTGCTGCCGAACCTGCTGCTGCTGTCGCTGTACTCCGGCGCCGCCTGGCTGGCCGCGGCAACGGCCTTACTCAACCAGGATGCAGCGCGGCTGTCAGCCGTGGTCGCCGCCGTGTTCGCGGTGGGGGGGCTCGTGGTCAAGCTGGCTTATTGGCGGCAGATCGATGCGTCGGCACCGGTGGCGACGATCGAGAGCGCGACCGGCCTCGGTTGGCTCGGCCCCGTGCGTTCGCTCGAAGCGCCGCACACCGAGGAGAACTACCTGCTGCGCGAAATGGGCTACGTCATCGCGCGGCGGCACGCCTCGCGGTTGCGCGGCGTCGCGATGGCCGCCGGCTTCATCGTTCCGTCCGTGCTGCTTGTGGTTGGTGCCGCGGTCGGCGGATCGGTCGCGACAGTATTGCTCTGCGTCTCGGCGATTCTGGTCATCCTGGGTATTTATATCGAGCGCTGGCTGTTCTTTGCCGAAGCGACCCACACGGTCACGCTGTACTACGGGCGGTAGGGCCGGGGATCATTGCGGGGGCGTGTGTTTCCTGTCATTGCGAGTTGGCCACCGGCCTTCGGCCGACCCGCGACTGGATGCAACTGCTGCACCGACGCCCTTTGTGTCATGGCTGGCGAAGGCCAGCCATGACACGGGTGGTTTCTTGTAAGGCCGCTTGGCCGCGGCTCGTCACGACCGGGATTGCTTCGGCCAAGCGACCTAACAAGAAACAAGGCCTCCCCTCCCCTTGAGGGAGGGGTTGGGGGAGGGGTCGAGACGTACAAATCGACCCCTCCCCCTGGCCCCCTCCCTCAAGGGGAGGGGGGAACCTACGTCAAGCCGCCGTCACCGTTTCATCCAGGGCGGGTCGGCACGCAGGCCGGTGGCAACTCGCAATGACAGGCAGCGCGGCATTCTCAGACCGATTCCAACCGCAGCGCCGGCGTCCCCGGCACCGCGGCCTCCACCGTCCCGATAATCGCGGCCCGCAACCCCGCCTCCCGCAGTGCCACGACGCACGCCTCCGCCCGGCGCGGTAGCACGCCTGCGAGCAACCCACCCGAGGTCTGCGGATCGACCAGCAGCGCCGCACGCGGGTCCGCCGCGTCGCCGGGCAATGCGAAAGCGTTCTGCGGCGCCATGCTGCTGGCGATGCCGATCCCTGCCAGCTCCAGCGCCCCGGGCAGCGCCGGCACCGCGTCTGGCCACAGCACCGCAGCGACACCGGACGCATGCAGCATCTCGCCCACATGGCCGGCCAGGCCGAAACCCGTCACGTCGGTGCACGCCGTCACCCCATGCGCACGCAGGATGCGTGACGCGGCGGCGTTGCTGCTCTTCATGCTGTCGATCGCGGCCAGCAGCCAGCGCACATGCGCCTCGCCGCGCATGTGACCGGCCAGCACGATGCCGGTGCCCAGCGGCTTGGTCAGCACAAGCGCGTCGCCGGCGCGCAGCCCGCTCTTGCGCAGCAGCTTGCGCGGATCGGCCAGGCCGCTGACCGCGAAGCCGAGCGACGACTCACCCGCTTCCGCGCTGTGGCCGCCCACCAGCGAACACCCGTCCGCGACCAGCACTTCGCCCGCGCCGGCCAGCATGTCGCCAAGCTCCGCGCGCATCTTCGCACTGGAGGCGTTATAGGGCACCGCGGCGATCGCCAGCGCGGTCCACGGCTGCGCGCCCATCGCGTGCAGGTCGGACAGCGCATGCGCCGCCGCGACCTGGCCGAATACATACGGGTCGTCGAGGAAGGCGCGGAAGAAATCGACGCTCTGCACCAGTACCTGGCCTGGTGGCGGAGTCATCACCGCGGCGTCATCCGGCGCGTCCAGGCCGATCAGCAGGTCCGGCATCGCCAGACGCGGGACGGCGGCCAGTGCACCGGCGAGCACCTCGGCCCCCACCTTGGCGCCGCAGCCGCCGCAGCGCATCGCGTCCTCATCCGGCGACGGCGCCATGCGCACCGAGTACATCCGCATCCAGCGCCGGTCGATCCAGTCCTTCCAGCGCCAGACCAGGCCGCCCGAGACCGCCAGCCCGTTGCGCCACGCCACCGCGTGGCCGTCGCCAAGGCCCAGGATGACGAGCGCGTCCCGTTGCGGGCGCCAAGGGCGCGGCGGCTTGCCGCGTGCCGTCCGCCGCAGATTGGCGGCGAGTGGCGCGCCGGCGCGCACCGCCCAGACCCCGGCCTTGGGGCGTAGGTTGCCCTCCAGCGCGGCGCAGTCGCCGGCGGCGAAGACGAACGGATGGCTGACCGAACGCAGGCGCGCATCGACCCGCACGCAGCCCGCCGCATCGCAGGCGAGACCGGAGGCAGCGAGGAGCCCTGGCCCGACAACCCCGGTGGCCCAGAGCGCGGCGTCCACGTCCAGGAAGCTACCGTCCGATAGCGCCAATCGCCCGTCGGTCAGCGCGCCGGCGCGCACGCCAGACGCCAGTTCCACCCCCGCATCCACCAGCGCCGCCCGCGCCACGCGACGCGCATGCGGCGGCGCCGCGGTGAGCGGCTCCGGCGTGTCGCAGACCAGCACGAGGCGGAACCGGCCGCCAAACCGGTGTGCCAGCGCCAGCGCCAGCTCGGTGCCGGCCGGCCCGCCACCGACGACGGCGATGCGCGCGCCTCGCGGTTGCTCTGCTTCCAGTGCGGAAAGGCGGTCCAGGAACGAGCCGATCGGCTTCACCGGCACACCGGCGCCGGCCGGCATCGCCGGTTCGCCGCCCACGTCGATCGACAGGAGGTCGAATGCGACCGGCGGGCGGCCGGTGATCGCGACGCTGCGGGCGGGGAGATCGATCGAGGTTGCCTCGCCGATCACCAGCCGTGCACCGGTGGCGGCCGAGAGGGGGGCGAGGTCGATATGCGCCTCATGGAACCTGTAATCGCCACGAATCAGGCCCGGCAGCATTCCGGAATAGGGAGTCTCCGGTTCGCGTCCGATCAGCGTCAAGCGGACGCCTGGTTCGGGACGCATGGCGAAGCGGCGCAACACCTCCACATGGGCGTGGCCGGCCCCCAGCAGGACCAGGTCGGTGGTTATTGGGCCATGCGGCTGCATCGGGAACAGCTACGGCGCGGGGTTGATGAAGCGGCTGGAGGCACGATCGCGCCGCCCGGTGATGGCACCGTGCAGAGCAATGGCGCGATCCCCGGCGAAGGCCCGCTTCGTCAGCGTGCCCGGCGCGGTGGCAGTCGGCGCAATGTGGCGTACCGAGGGTCCCGATTCGTTCATGCCTTCAGGTATAGCCGCCTGCGGCCGCCTGCGCAGGCCCGGCCCGCGCGCACCTATCGGGGGCCCGCGGTGCGGACCGCGAACGGTGCGGGTGTCATAACAGGTGCCGAAAAGAGCGACGTACGGTCCGATGTCCGTCCCGTCATGCCGACGCAGGTCGGCATGACGGTGGGGGCGTGGGCCGAAGAGTCAGCCATTTCGGCACGTGATGTCACTACGCCAGCCGCTTCATCATCGTCACAGACGTGGGTTCCGCATAGCCCGGATGCGCCTTTTGTTCGGTCTCGACAAACCCGCACGCTGAGAACAATCGGCGATTGTCTGCCAGCACCAGCCGGGTCGCCAGATGCAGGAACGGCAGACCCGAGCCGCGTGCCGCATCTTCGGCCGCCGTCAGTAACGCCCGGGCAATACCTCGCCGCCGCAACGCCGGTGCCACCGCCACGCGGCTGACATACAGCCCGCCGTCCTTCGGCTCCCACAGCATCGAGCCGGCCAGCGTACCTGCTTCCCTCGCCACCGCTCCGCCACCACCGCGCGCCAAATGCGCCTGCACGTCCGCTGCGGTCAGCCGCAGCGCCGAGGCCGGCGGATCGGTCGGCACCGACTGCGCGGCAAAGGCGGCGCGCACCAGCGCGGCCACCGCCTCGGCATCCGTCAGCACCATCAAACGAAGCATGGCCGGGACAGTAGCGGCGCCTCGCCGGCATGCCTATCTTGGGCCAATGCCTCAGACCCCAGCTTTCCTCGACCTCGGCCGTCCGCCGGTGCCGGACATCGTGACGCCGCGCGGTGTTGTCCCGTTCTACCTGCCGCACCGCCCGGTGCGCGGCCGGCTGGTGCGCCTCGGCGCACTGGCCGATGCGCTGCTGACGCGGCACGAAAACCACCCCGTCGTGACCCGCCTCGCCGGCCAGGGGCTGGCGCTCGCCGCGGCGCTGTCCACCGCGCTGAAATTCCGCGGCTCGTTCAGCCTGCAGACCAAGGGCGACGGCCCCGTCTCCATGCTGCTCGCCGACTGCACCGACACCGGTGCGCTGCGCGGTTACGCGCGGGCCAATGCCGAGCGGCTGGCCACGCTGCTGTCCGCCAGCCCCTCGCCCGCCGCGGACGAGCTGCTCGGCGGCGGCTACCTGGCGTTCAGCGTCGATCAGGGCCCGGAGCAAAATCGCCACCAGGGCATCGTCAGCATCGAGGGCGACAATCTCGCCGCCATGGCGCTGCATTATTTCGAGACCAGCGAGCAGCTCCGCTGCATGGTGCACCTGGCGTGCGAGCATACGGAGGCGGGGTGGCGCGCCGGTGCGCTGGTGCTGGAGAAGGTGGCCGGCGCCGGCGGCATCGACCCGACGCTGGACACCGAGGCGCAGGAGGAAAGCTGGCGCACCGCGACGATGCTCGCCGCCACGCTGACGGATGCGGAACTGCTGGACGACGAGCTGCCGCCCGAGACCCTGCTGTACCGCTTGTTCCACACCGAAGGCGTCGCGGTGGATCGCGCCCGCGCGCTGTCCTACGGCTGCCGTTGCTCGCGCGCGCGGCTGTCGGGGATTCTGGAGGGCTTCTCGCGCGACGACCTGGACCACATGGCGGTCGATGGCGATATCGTTATGACCTGTGAATTCTGTAATGTGGATTTCCGCTTCGCGCGCGAGGAAGTGCATGGCGCCGCTGCCTCGCCGCAACAACATTGACGCGCGCTGACGTTCGTTCACGAATCTCGTTCCGCCATCCCGGACCGGAGCTCGTTCGCATGACTGCCAGAGGCCTGACCCGCCGTGCGTCGCTGCTGCTGCCGTTCATCCTTGCCGCGTGCGGCGGGGAGCGTCAGGACTTTCCGACGCTGCGTTATACCTACCTGCCGCCGTTCCGGCTGAACGTGGCGACCATCCAGATCGATCAGCGATTCGTGCCGTCGGGGATACCACCCGATGTCAGCCAGATCGATCCGGATCCGCCGGTGGATGCGCTGCGGCAGATGGGGCAGGACCGGCTGGTCGCGGTGGGCACCGTCGATACGGCGGTGTTCTCCATCACCAACGCGTCGCTCACCAAGCAGGACGACGTGATCACCGGGCAGATGACGGTGGATCTCAGCATCATCGGGCCCGATGGCGAGCGGCTTGGCTTCGCCGAAGCACAGGTCTCGCGTCAGCATACCGGTCATATCGATGACCTGCGCGCGACGCTGTACGATATGACCAAGGCGATGATGGACGCGATGAATGTCGAATTTCAGTTCCAGTTGCAGCGAAATTTGCCGCAGTGGCTGGTGACGACATCCGCCGTACCGCCGCCGGTACAGGCGCAGCCTCTGCCGATGGCGCCCGCCGCGCCGCCACCGCCTCCGTCGGATGTCCCGGCTGCGCCGCCACCCCCGCCGTCCTACACACCCGGCGCACCGCCACCGCCCACGCCGATGCCGTTGAATCGGGGATAGGACGCGGCGGCCCCGCGGTCTGTCATTGCGAGTTGCCACCAGCCTTCGGCCGACCCGCTCTGGATGAAACGGCGTCGGCGTCACCCCCCGTCATGCCGACGAAGGTCGGCATCCACGACTTGCTGTGCTGGCCTCGGCAATGGCGTGGATGCCGACCTTCGTCGGCATGACGTGGTGGCGCCGAGCGTGCCTCCCATCCGCGGCATGGAC
>DASXFW010000347.1:0-3517 GCA_036489395.1 Acetobacteraceae bacterium
ATTGCGAGGCCGCTTGGCCTAGGCAATCTCCCGCGGGGTATTGCTTCGGCCAAGCGGCCTCGCAATGACAGGGGGGAGGCAGGATGACAGGAGGGCAGGATGACAGGAGGGACGGCGTTTCATCCAGGGCGAGTTGGACGGTGGCCAACTCGCAATGACTGGCGTTCCCCGCCGACGCGGAACCGTTACGCCGCGTCGGCGTGCGTCACGCCGGGACGATAATCGAACCGCTGCCCCGCTTCCGCGCCCGCGTCATACGCGTCGGTCATCACAGACCGCCGCGCCGGGCGATTCACGGAGCGGAAGCTTAGCCCCAGCTTGGCGAGCTCGGCGTTGATCAGTCCTTCCTTGATCGGAACCAGTTCGTGACCGGAACCATTGCGCATGACGGCCTCGCGCGCCTGCCGCAACGTATTGAGCTTTGCGGAGATGCCGCGCGCCAGACCGAGTTGGAACGAATTCGTCGCGCTGCGCCGCTGGCCCGAAGCCGCCTCCTGATAGAATGTCCCGGCGCGAAAGTTCTCCGTTTCGCTATCGAACACGCGATCGACCATCTCGTACAGATACTCCGCCGCCTGCACGTCGCCGGGCAGGCCGAAGAACACGTAATGCAGCGTGCCCTCCGGGGAGGTCTCCACCCACGCGCGGCAGTCGAAGAACGCACCGATCGTGCCGACGCAATCGTCGATCGGTGCCCTGCGCCGGCGATCGGTGGCGATGCCGATGCCCTCGCAGCGTTGCCGGCGCAGATCGATCTCGCTCAACGACAGCCCGTGGCGGTCCAGCAATTCCGCGACCTTCTCTGCCGCGGCGAGCGCTTCGGCTTCCGTGCAGCCGTGCTCTACGGTCTTTGCCCGCAGGCCGCGGATGCGCTGCACCAGGCGTTCGAAACCGGCATCGTCCGGCGCCGCCCCGGCCGCCGGCGTGGCCCGCACGCCCAGGCACAATGTATCGAACAAGATGCGCACCGCCGGTGGCGCGCTGCGTTGCGCGATCAAGGCGTCGAGCGCTGCCGCCACGCCGTGCAGGGGATTCGATGCCGATCCGGATGCGGCGCGCAGCGACATCGTCTCGATCATCACGCGGGCCATGCGGGCATAGCCATCGGCCTCCCGGCCGCGCCGGGCCTCGCGCATCGATACGGCGCTGCGCAGCGCGTACAGCACGTGACTTTGCACGGCCATCTCGCGCACCTCCTGCAGCTCGCTCTCCGGAGGTTTGCCGTTCTCGCCTAGCAAGGCCCAGGCTTCTGCAATCCGGTCGATCGGCTGCGGTTCCGGCTTGGGCCGTGGCGGCGGCGGGGGAGCGGCGGTGTCCTCGGATGGCATGTGCTTGCCGGAAACTTCCAGCGTGCCGTGGCGCAGCACGTGGCGATAGACCGCCTCTGCGCCGCGCAGGGTGTTGGCCAGCGTCGCGGAACCGGAACGGATATAATTGCGCGCCACTGCCAGAGCAGCGTCGTTCAGCAGCGTGGGCGGGCCGGCCAGCACGTGCGTACCGTCGCCCATCGCCGCGATCCGCGCCAGGATCGTTACGCCAACGATGCGCGGCGGCAGCGCGGACTGCGGCAGGACGATCGTTGCGTGCGACGCCAGATCGTGCAGCCGCCACTCGCCGCTGTCCGTCGTGCCATCGACCCGCGCCAGGCAATGCCGGCCACGGCGCAATGCGGTGATCGCGATGCGCTCGACGGCACTCAGATCGGTGCGGCTGCGTGCCAGCCGGTCGAACGCGGTGGCACCGCTGGCGGACGGCACGCAGAGTGCGACGTCCACGGCGTACATCATCGCTTCCTCGTGCAGCCGCGAATAATCCTCGGGTTTCGGTGGTGTCGCGATCTGCGACAGGAATTGCCGCACTGTCGCCTCGATCCGTCCGGGCGCGAGGAACCGGCACGCCTCCTCGGACAGCGCATCCATCGTTTGCATCAGAGCAAGCGATGCGGAATCGGCAGAGCGAGTCTGGTGCTGTCGTATCGCGTTCATCGTTCTCCCCTTGGTTCCCCGGGCGGCAGCCGCAGTCCGTGGCGACTCGCATCGATGCGCCGTCTCGTGCATAGCAGGCGCGCCGATTCGCGAGCTACCCTGACCTCATGACCGCGCCCCGCCAGATCCGTTTGAACGCGTTCGACATGGCGTGCGTCGGCCACATCCAGCACGGCATGTGGACGCATCCGCGCGACCGGTCTTCGGACTACACGTCGCTCGACCACTGGGTGTCGCTTGCGCGCCTGCTGGAGCGCGGCTTGTTCGACGGTTTATTCCTGGCCGACGTGCTGGGCGTTTACGACGTGTATGAGCAGCGGCCGGACGCATCGCTGCGGGGCGCGGTGCAGATACCGCTGATCGATCCGCTGGCGCTGGTGCCGGCGATGGCGCACGCGACCACGCATCTCGGTTTCGGCGTTACCTGCAATCTCGCCTACGAAACCCCTTTTCTGTTCGCGCGCCGCATGGCGACGCTGGACCATCTGACGCGCGGGCGCATCGGCTGGAACATCGTCACCGGGTATCTGGACAGCGCGGCGCGGGCGATGGGCCTCGATGCGCAGATGGAGCACGACGACCGCTACGACCTCGCCGACGAATACATGCAGGTGGTGTACGCACTATGGGAGGGCGGCTGGCGCGACGACGCGGTGATCCGCGACCGCGCGGCCGGCGTCTATGTCGATCCGGCGCGGGTGCGGCGGGTGGTGCACCACGGCAAGCAGTTCCACGTCGATGCGCTGCCGTTATGGGAGCCGTCGCCGCAGCGCACGCCGGTGCTGTATCAGGCGGGCGCGTCGGATCGAGGGCGCGTCTTCGCCGCACATCACGCGGAGTGCATGTTCGTCAACCCCAGCACGAAGCCAAATGTGCGGCGGCTGATCGCCGATCTGCGTGCGCGCGCCGCGCCGCGGCCGATCCTGGCGTTCCTGGGCGCCACGGCTGTGGTGGGGCGCACGGAACGGGAAGCACGCGATCTGCTTGAGGAATACCGCCGCCACGCCAGCGTCGAGGGCGCACTGGCGCACGCCTCGGCGTCGCTCGGCATCGACTTCGGACATTATGCGATGGACGAGCCGATCGACGACGCACCGACGCAGGCGATCCGCTCGAACGTCGAAGCGATGGCGCGAGCGCTCGGGCCGGGTTGGACCAAGCGGATGCTGATCGATCGGTTCGTGCTGGGCAGCCGGCAGCCGCCGATCGTCGGGTCTCCGGCGCAGGTTGCGGACGAACTGATCGCGTGGGTGGAGGAAGGCGACGTGGATGGCTTCAACCTTGCCCGCACGGTGGTGCCGGAGTGTGTCGAGTCGTTCATCGACCTCGTGGTGCCGGTGCTGCAGGAGCGAGGCGCTTACAAGCGGGAGTACGCCGGCGGGACCTATCGGCAGAAGCTGTTCGGGGTGGGGGACAGGCTGCCGGCGACGCATCCAGCCGCGGCGCCAAGGTTCGGCGCCGAACGATGGTCAAGCACCAAGGTTCCCCCTCCCCTTGAGGGAGGGGGTTAGGGGGAGGGGTGCTTACTTCCG
>DASXFW010000036.1:0-10930 GCA_036489395.1 Acetobacteraceae bacterium
CGCTCCGGCTCGGAGAAAGAGCAACAATGCCCCCTGACAGTTAACAGCCGATGAAGATACTGATCCGGGCGAATCTGGCTTGAGCGCGCCGCGTCATCCAAATGTCCGCTCTCCACCCATTGCAGACATTCGAACCGACCCGCTACCAGATTCACCGGGCACCTGACCCGGTGGTCGGCATGACGGTGTGGGCCTCCGTGCGTGCAGACCCAGCCCCCGCCGCCCGGCAAACGCAATGTCCTCGGGCAGATCGAACCAAATCACGGACAACTCACGGGAACAGGAGGATGTCCCATACCGGGGCACCCGGTGGGTCGGGTCAAAAAAGCACAAGCACAGGATCACCGGATGTCTGGAACCGGCTTTGTCGTCGCGATGGAGGCGGCGATCGAACTCGCGCGCTACGACGTGCCCATGCGGCGGGTCGGCAGCCGCGGCGAATGGATCATCGTCTCGCGCTGGGGCGCGGACGGCGAGTTCCTGTCGATCTCGCAGACCGGCATCGCCGCCGAGGGCGCCGGCGACGCGCCCGACGGCCTGCAACCGGACCTGACCTTCCTCGGCCTGCGGATGACCGCCGCGGGCGAGGCGGCCGAGACCGCTTACCTGATGCTGCGCAACCTGCCGCCGGACCTGATGGTCGCCGGCGTCTTTGCGCCGACCGACGGCTATGCCCTGGTGGGCCTGACCGGCGGGTTGCGGCTTGCGGCGTCCGGCCGCTATGCGCACAGCCGCGGCGAGCACAACGGGCAGACGGTGTTTCGTGACATGCCCAACCCGCCGCCGCGGCCGTCGCTGGCCACCGCGTGGCACATCACCGCGTCCCGCCGGCCCTGGAGCGGCGAGTTCTATCCCTTCGCCTGAACCACGCCCTTCGCCTGAACCACGCTCAGCAACCGCCGAGCCTCGGTGGCGTCCGCCGCGATCTGCGCCTTCAGCGCGTCCAGGCCGGGGAACTTCACCTCGGCGCGGATATAGGCGTGCAGCGACACGGCCAGTTCCGCACCGTACAGGTCGCCGTCGAAGTCGAAGACGTTGACCTCCAGCCGGCTTTCCGGCCCGGCGTTCACCGTCGGCCGGCGGCCGATATTGGCCACGCCGTTGCGCACCGAGCCGTCCGGCAGCCGCACGGTTACCGCGTACACGCCGCGCGCCGGCTCCAGGTGGCGGCCCAGCGCGATGTTGGCCGTGGGGAAGCCGATGGTGCGGCCGCGCGCGTCGCCATGCGCCACCTCGCCGCGGATGGTCCAGGGGCGGCCGAGTTCCGCCGTCGCGCGCTCCGGGTAGCCGTCCTGCAGTTCGCGCCTGATCCGCGTGGAGGACAGCGGTCCCTGGGTGTCGCCGACCAGCGGCACCAGGGTCAGGCCCATGCCCAGCGCCTCGGCGCGCGCGGCGAGGAAAGTCGTGTCGCCGCCGCGCCGGTGGCCGAACGCGAATTCCGGGCCGCAGACCAGATGGCGGGCGCCCGCGCCCCGGTGCAGCACCTCGGTGACGAACGCCTCAGCCGGCATCAGGCTGAATTCGTGATTGAACGGAATCTCGTAGATCACATCGACGCCGAGCGCCGCCAGTGCATCAGCCCGCTCCGCCGACAGCGTCAGGCGAAACGGCGGGTCGTCCGGCCGGAACACCTCGCGCGGATGCGGCTCGAACGTCAGGACGGCAAGCGGCTTGTTCGGCCGGGCGGCATGCGCCGCGCGCAGAAGCTGGACGTGGCCGAGGTGCACGCCGTCGAAATTCCCCAGCGCCACGGTGGCGCCGTGCGCGTCGGCCGGCAGTGTGCGCCAGTCCTGGAAGATGCGCATGGCTCGACCCCGGCTCCGCCCGTCATGGCCGGGCCTGACCCGGGCATCCGCGCACCATCGGGCGTGCGCGGATGCCCGGGTCAGGTCCGGCCATGACGGGGTTGTTTTCAGCCACGCGTGGGCACCTGGACATAGGCCTCGCCCTCGATCACCACCTCCTCGCCGACGGTGCACACGGTGGACAGCGTGGCCCGCTTCTTCTCTGGGTTCAGCGCGGTGACCGTGACCGTGGCCTTCACCGTGGCGCCGATCTTCACCGGCGCGGCAAAACGCAGCGACTGGCGCATGTACAGCGTGCCGGGTCCAGGCAGCCGCGTGCCCAGCACCGCGCTGATCAGCCCGGCGGACAGCATGCCGTGGGCGATGCGCTCGCCGAAGATCGAGGCCCGCGCCGCCTCGGCGTCCACGTGCACCGGGTTGGTGTCCATGCTGACGGCCGCATAAAGCAGGATGTCGGCCTCGGTGATCGTCTTCGCCAGGCTGGCATTCTGGCCGATCTGGAGGTCCTCAAAGCTATAACCGCTGGGCATCAACCGGGGCGTCCTTGCTGCGCCGGGGTGTTCTGCGGGAAGTGGCCCGGCGAAGCAACCGATGCCACACGGCAAAGTTTCGGCTGCATCGCGTTGGCTGCATGCCGCCGCACTGGCGCGCCGGTCGGACATGCCCATGTACCGGCACCGGACGGCGAGGTTCCGAAAACCGGCCAGGGCTGGTCGAGACGGTCCGCCCGGAGCGAGGGGAGAGCATGTCGCCATGATGAGGATCGGCGGATTTGTGTTCGGCGCGACGGTGATGGCGGCGGCGAGCGCCGCCTATGCGCAAGCGCCCGGCCCGGCGGCCAGCGGGACAGTGCAGGCGCCGTTCGTGCCGCCGGAGTCGCCTGCCACGATCAACCGCTCCCCGCCGGTATTGTTCTGGATCGCCAATCTGCCGGTGCGTATGTGGGCGCCCGTGGAGCCGTCGTATGACGATCGTGCGAACCGTAACGGCGCGGCCAATCCCCTATGGGGCGTGCCGTAGGGTTGATCCATCCGCCGCTTTTTCATTACGCGGCGCGGCTTTGTCATTGCGAGGCCGCCTGGCCGAAGCAATCCCGTTCGTGACGAGCTACCGGCGGCTCGTCACGAACGAGATTGCTTCGGCCAAGCGGCCTCGCAATGACAGGGGCGCCAGTCTCTTGTTAGTTGCCACCGGCCTTCGGTCGAAGGCCGGTGACAACTCGCAATGACAGATGAACTCGTCCCGTCACGACAACACGCGCTCTAGTGATTGTTCCGGCTCTCGCCCCGCGTCTCGACAACATTCAGATACAGCGTCGCCTGCTCCAGACACGCGCCGGTGCCTAGCTGCCCCACCATGGAGCGGTAGATCTCCTCCCACGGTGTCATGTTCTTCAGCTTCGGCGGCGTCCACGCCGCACGCCGGGCTTCCAGTTCCCCGGCCGGCAGCAGCACATCGACCTTGCGCGTGTTGAGATCGATGCGGATGCGGTCGCCCGTCTTCAGCAACGCCAGTCCTCCACCAACCGCCGCCTCCGGCGACACATTCAGGATCGACGGCGACCCCGACGTGCCCGACTGCCGTCCGTCCCCCATGGTTGGCAACGCCATGATGCCGCGCTTCAACATCGCAGCCGGCGGCTGCATGTTCACCACCTCCGCGCTGCCGGGATAACCGACCGGACCGCAGTTGCGAATGATCAGCACCGACTGGTCTTCCACACCGAGGTTGGGATCCTCAATGCGGTGATGGTAATCCTCCGGCCCTTCGAACACGATCGCCTTGCCCTCGAATATGTTCGGACGCGACGGATCGGAGAGGAAACGCGCGCGGAAATCCTGATCGATGACGCTGATCTTCATCACCGCGGAATCGAACAGATTGCCGGACATGACAACGTAGCCGGCAGCAGGGAGCATGGGCTTGCCGTAGGATCGGATCACTTCGCGATCGCCGTCGGGCACGTCGCGCAGGTTCTCGGCGATGGTGCGGCCGGTGACGGTCATCGCGTCGCCGTTCAGTTTGCCGGCGAGCAGCAGCTCCTTCATCACCGCGGGAACGCCGCCGGCGCGATGGAATTTCTCGCTGAGGAAGCGCCCCGCCGGCTGCACGTCGCACAGCAGCGGGATTTCCGGACCCAACCGCTGCCAGTCGTCCAGCGTATGGTCCACACCCATGTGCCGCGCGATCGCAACCATGTGGATCGGGCAGTTTGACGATGCACCCAGCGCCGCGGCGGCGACGACAGCGTTCGCGAACGCCGCCTTGGTCATGATGTCGGAGGGGCGCAGATTCTCCTGCACCATGCCGACGATGCGCTTGCCGGTTTCGTACGCGATCCAGCCGCGTTCCCGATACGGTGCCGGAATGGCAGCACAGCCGGGCAGCGACATGCCCAGTGCCTCGGCCATCGAGTTCATCGACGTAGCCGTGCCCATCGTGTTGCAGTGGCCGATCGACGGCGCGGACGACGACACCATCTGCATGAATTCGTCGTAGCCGATCTTGCCTTCGGCAAACAGCTTGCGGCCTTCCCAGATGATCGTTCCTGATCCGGACAGGCGCCCTTGCCACCAGCCGTCCAGCATCGGTCCGCCGGACAGCACGATGGCCGGGATGTTCACCGTCGCCGCGCCCATCAAACACGCGGGCGTCGTCTTGTCGCAGCCTGTGGTCAGCACGACGCCGTCGATCGGATAGCCGTGCAGCACTTCCACCAGTCCGAGATACGCCAGGTTGCGGTCCAGCGCGGCGGTCGGCCGCTTGCCGGTTTCCTGGATCGGATGTATCGGAAATTCCATTGGCACGCCGCCGGCGGCGCGAATGCCGTCGCGCACGCGCGATGCCAGTTCGATGTGATGGCGATTGCATGGCGAGAGATCGGAGCCGGTCTGCGCGATGCCGATGATCGGCTGACCGCCGCGCAGTTCATCCAGCGTGATCCCGTAATTCATATAGCGCTCGAGATAGAGCGCGGTCATCGCCGGATCGGCGGGTTCGTCGAACCAGCGGCGGGAACGCAGGCGCTTCTGCCCGGAACCGTTGTCTTTGGCCATGCGTCGATCCTCCCTTGGGCTCAGCGGGGCGGAGGGTGTGCAGGCAGCGGAGGAGAGTCAATGCTGTAGCGGAGATTCTGGAAGCATCCCGCGTCTGCTCATCTACTCCGCAGCAGTTCCTGAACGTCTTTCGGATGTGCCTGGATCATACGCACCGGCGTGCGCCGCACTGGGTCGGTCCGTCGCGTCCATATCGCACGTTCGCCTCGATCCATCGACGGCAGCTTGCATCACACAGGTTTCCGCCCGCTTAATGCCGCGTGACCCGCGCTAAGGACTTCGCATGAGCCCGACCCCGTTCCCGCTGATCGACCTCGCCGGTCCGCCGCGCCAACGCGGCCGGCAGTATGGCGCCGCGGCGGCCGACCGCATCCATCGCTCCGCCGAAATTTACCTGACCGCGTTCGAGAAGCAGCGCCTCAACGCCGACCGCGTGCGTGCGCTGGTCGAAACGCTGCTGCCGATCATCGATCGTTTCGATCCCGCATATCTGGAAGAAATGCGCGGCATCGCCGAGGGCGCGCGCTGTCTGCTCGACCACGTCGTGGTGGTGAACGCGCGCACCGAGCTGCTCGCACAGGCAAGGCTCGCCGCGCAACAGCCGGACGGCTGCACGGGCGCGATCATCATGCCGGACGCCTCGGCCGACGGAACGCTGCTGCACGGGCAGAATTGGGACTGGCGCGCCGAGTGCGCGGAGACCGGCGTCGTGCTGCGCATCCAACAGGACAATGGCCCGACGCTGCTGACCTTCACCGAGGCCGGCGGCCTCGCGCGCTGCGGCATGAACAGCGCCGGGATCGCGCTGACGGCGAATTTTTTGGGGTCCGACAGGGACGCAAAGAATGCTGGCGTGCCGCTTGTGCTGCTGCGCCGGCGCGCGCTGGAGAGCCCGCATTTCGCGCTCGCGATCCAGGCGATCTACGCGACGCCCAAATGGGTCTCCAACAACATCATGCTCAGCCATAAGGACGGGGCTGCGTTAGACATCGAAAGCGCGCCGGACGACAGCTTCCTGCTGCATCCGGACAATGGACTGCTGGTGCACGCCAATCACTTCGAACATCCGGCCGCTTTGGCAAAACTGCGCGACACCGGGCTGGCGACGACGCCGGACTCGGCATACCGCGCGCAGCGCGTGCGAACATTGCTCACACCGAAACGCGGCCGCATCGAAATGGCGGACCTCAAGTCCGCATTGTTCGATGATTTCGGCACGCCCTATTCGGTATGCCGGCCGCCGCGTCCGGCCGCTTCGGGCGACAATCTGTCGGCCAGCGTGATGATGATCGTGATGCAGCCGTCCGAAGGCTGGATGGAGATCTGCCGGCTGCCGGCACTCAATCGCGAATTCACCCGCTATACACTCGCGGAGACGAAGCCGTGGCGGACCGCACCCGCATCCTGGTAACCGGCGCGGCCAGCGGCATTGGCGCTGCGGTCTGCCGCGCACTGGCGTCGCCCGACACCGCGATCCTGCTGCACACGCGCCGCAACCGAGACGGCGTCGAAGCCGTAGCTGCCGAACTTCGCCTGCAAGGATCATTCGCCGCCACAGCGCTGGGAGACCTCGCAGAACATGGCGTGGCGGATGCGTTGGTCGCCGACGCGGCGGCGCGGCTCGGCGGGATCGACGTGCTGGTCAGCAATGCGGGATTTGCCGATCGCACGCCGCTGGCCTCGCTGACCGACGCGGCGATGACCGCGTCGGTCGAGGCGATCCAGGGCGCGTTCTTCCGCCTGGCCCGCGCGGCCATTCCGCATCTGCGCGCCGGGCGGCATCCGCGCGTTGTGGCGGTTTCCAGCTTCGTGGCACACACATTTCGCCCCGATATCGCGGTGTTTCCCGCGTCCGCCGCCGCGAAGGCCGCGCTGGAGGCTTTGGTGCGCGCATTGGCGATCGAGCTTGCACCATCCGGCGTTACCGTGAACGCGGTCGCGCCCGGATTCATCCGCAAGGATGCGGGCGCACATCGCGCGATCGATCCGGCGGCGCTGGCACAGCAGACGGCGCGGATACCGCTCGGCCGCATCGGGCTGCCGGACGATGTCGCGGCTGCCGTCGCATTTCTTGCGTCGCCGGCAGCGAGTTATATCACTGGCCAGATTCTACATGTGGATGGCGGGCTGGTCATGGCGTGACGCCCCCATGCGAGGCGTCGAATGTACTGTCGTTGCGAGTTGGCCACCGGCCGGCTGCCGACCCGCCCTGGATGAAACGGTCGCGGGCGGAGCGTAGGTCCCCCCTCCCCTTGAGGGAGGGGTTGGGGGAGGGGTCGCAACGTAAGCATCGACCCCTCCCCCTGGCCCCCTCCCTCAAGGGGAGGGGGGAACCTACGTCAAGCCGCTGCCGCCGTTTCATCCAGGGCGGGTCGGTCCATTGGCCGGTGGCAACTCGCAATGACAGTACATTGGCAGACCACTTCCACTACACCGGCACGAGACCTGCCAGATCCGCCACAAGCTGCTTCGCCAGGCTCGGCTTGCCGGTTTCCGGTCCCAGGATGCACACCGCGCTGCTGGCCTCGTCCGCCGGCGGCGACTGGATCACCGGCAAGGTTCCCTCGTAGTCCAGCATCGCGCAGTAGCAGATGACGTGGTGATTGCAGGCAGGCTGCGCACGAATGTTTGCCTCCGCCGTCGCCGGCTGGATCACCGTGCGTCGCGGCAGCGGATCGTAACCAAGACCGAGCGGGACACGCGGCACCACATCCAGGATGTAATTGAACAAGCGATAGTTGGCGATGGCCGCGTCGAACAACTGGACGAACGCCTGGTTGCCGGTATGGGGCGAGGCAAACAGGCAGGCAGTCACACGACCTTTCAGGCTGCCTCGGCCAAGATCCAGTGTCAGGTACGTCGCCAACGCGGAGCCCAGGCTGTGGCCGACCACCGTGAGCGAGCCGTCCTTGCCGACGGCATTGGCAATGGCGGGCGCCAGTGCGCCGAGGGATGCCTTGGCCGGCGTGATCAACTGCATTCTGTCGTACAGAGACCAGAAGCCGAGCTCGACCGTCGGTGTCGAGGTGACGCTCTCCAGCGCCAGTGCGGGCGCATAGGGAATGGCGAAGAACTCGCCATCCTCGATCCATTCGACGAAACCGTCGGTGCCGCGGACGACCGCGACGAATTCGCCGGGCGCGCGCTGTGCCAGGTAGCCATAGCAGACGTTGGCTGCCAGCATTTTCAGCGGCCCCGGGATGGGCTTGTCGTTCTCTCCGATCAGCGGAGTATCCTGGCCGATGATGTAGGCCACAATGGTCCAGCCGGAAGCTGTCAGTCCCGCGGCGGCAGGCGGCGTCAGGTTGGTCAGGTCGGCGCGATACATGTCCATCGCGTGCATGGCCAGCAGCCCATAGGCAGCGGCGGTGGAGTTGGTGAACTGCATTGCCGTTTCCCCCTGATGCCGCGCGCATCATAGACGGACGCTGCCGTTTCTGCCACGGAATCAGTTCGTCAGGCGCCCCATCGTACCGGCCATCAGCTCGATCTGGCGGGCGATGCGGACCAGCGCATCGGTCCCCGCGGCAGTGGGCCGCGGCGGCGGCGCATCGGTTCCCGCGGCCAGCATGCGCATCGCGCGGCCGATCCAGGCACGCCATTCGGCCAGCCCTTCGCCCGGCAGCGCGGTGCGGAAGCCGGGATCGAGCTGCACCGCGGACAGCCGCCCGGCGAGCCGGCGCAAGGCGGCATCGATCACCAGCGCTGCCTCCAACCGGTCCCGTCCGGCGGCCCCGGGTTCGGTCAGCGCGCGGCTGACCGAGGCCTCCAGGCTGTTGCTCGCCACGCCCGCTTTGCGGCGGGTCGCTTCGATGGCGCTGGACGGCGCGGCGGACAGCACCGCCTCGGCGTAGGCACCGTGGGCACCGATTGCTGCACGGGTTTCGTCGCCGAGCCGTTCGGGTTCCCAGGTCGGCCACAGCGCGAACCCGGCGACGACAGCGATGACGCCGCCGAGTGCGGTCAGCGCGAAGCGTGTCCAGGCGATCGACCATTCGCTGGTGCCGGGCACGCCGGTTTCCACCAGCAGCACGATCAGCGGCGTGATCGCCGCCATGAACAACCCGAGGCTGACCGCGCGCACCGCGAACGCGACCACCGCCAGTGGAAACATGGCCACGGCGATGGCCATCGGGGTGGTGCAGAGCAAGCCGGCGAGGGCTCCCGCAAGGCCGCCCAGCGCAGTGCCGGCGGTGCGCTGCAGCGCGGTCGCGTAGGTCACCGCGAAATAGGGCTGCATGGTCCCGACGATGGTGATGGTCAGCCAGTGATCGAACGGATTGAAATGCACCATGGTGAAGGCCAGCGCCGGCGTCGCGACGACGGCGATGCGCAGCGAATGGCGCAGCGCCGCCGACCGCCACGTCAGGTTGGCCCGCACCGGCTGCAGGGCGCGCTGCAGCCAGGACGCCCGGCGCCCCGCGGCGTTGGCGCCGGGCAGAAAGTTTTCCGGCAGTGCGAGGGTATGGGCGATGCGCAGGCGCTCGATCGCACGCTCGGCCAGCGGACGCAGCTTGTCGGTTTCCGGCAGCGCGGCGAGCTCGGCCGCCATTGCGTCGATCGAACGGCCGATACGGCGATTGCGCGCGTCTTGCTCGGACAGGATGGCGCGTCCCAGCGTCCGTAACAGCGGCCGCAGACGGCGCAGCAGGCGCGCCGCGATGCGGCGTTCCTGCGGCGTGCCTTGTTCCGCCAGGTCGCTCAGCGCGATCAGCACGCCGAAGATCTGGTCCGCGGCCTCCAGCCGGATCAGGCTGTGGCCGCCGCGCACCCCGATCGTGCCGCGGGTGCGGACGGTGTCGAACACGACGGCGCGGGCGGTTTCGATCGCCTCGCGCACGGCGCGGCGGTGTTCGCGGGCATGCGCCTCCCAGCGCGCCGGATCGCCGCCGGCGGCCAGCACGGTGTGCAGGTCGCCGGCGAGTTCGGCGAGGACGCGGTAAACCTCCGCCACGGCGCGGCGGGCCGGCAGGAAGGGGTGCAACTGCCAGATCACCAGCGTCAGCACGGTCGCCCACAGGCCGCCGGCGAGGAAGCCCGCGGCAAGGGCGGCGGCGGTGGCCAGGTTCGGCAGCGGGCGGTCCAGCGCGAAGATTGCCACGAAGCACAGCAGATTGCCGAATTGCTGGCCGGGCTGGCCATAGATGCGGGCGAAGGACAGCGCGAACAGGAGGAAGGCGCCGAGGGGGAGCGCGACCGGCATGCCAAAGCCGCGCAGCAGGCCGACGGCGGCGGTCAGCAGCGCGCCGGTGGCGGCGAAGCTGACCAGGATGGGCACGCGGCGGCGGACCGGCCCTCCCGGGTCGCACAGGCAGGTCCACAGCGCGGCGATGGTGGCCTCGCTCAGCGCAGGCGTGGCGAAGTACTGGTTGAGGGCGATGATGACCGCGACGGACAGCGCGGCGCGCAGGCCCTCGGCGAGGCTGATGCCGCGGAGGTTCTGGCTGAACGGCAGGCGCGCGAGGTCGGGTGCCCGGCTGCGGGCACTGTTGGGCGTCACGCGCCGCGGGCTGCTGGGGGTCGCGTCCATCTGTCGGAATACAATGGGCCGTCAGCGCGGCGTGCCGACACGGCGGCGGGCAAAGTCTGTGGCTGTGATGATCCGCGCTCCAGGATGCGTACGAAGCGGCAGCGACCCCGTCTTGCCGCCGGTGACGAGGTAGTCGGATCGACCAGCCTGCGCCAGCGCCAGGAGAAAATCGTCGTCCGGGTCCGGCGATCGCACGACCGTTGGCAGCGGCGCGACGAACTCCGCGGCGCGGCGCATCTGGTTGACGAGCCGTCCGGCTTCATGCCGGCGAACGCGCTCCGGCACCAGCCACGGCCGGGTCAGGCATTCACGCAGTTCCTCGATCTGTTCGTCGCATGTGAGCAGGGCGAAGCCCCCGGACATGGCGGGCCTTTGAGCGGATAGTCGTACAAGCGGATATCACTGCTGTCCGGTTAACCTGAAACGATCTGTCTGAAAATCGTTATCCCGCACAGGTTTTCGGCGAAAATCGGGTGGTGTCGATTTGATCGCCATGCGGCAGTTTTGGGGCGAATTCCCGTGGAGCGCCCCCATGAACT
>DASXFW010000037.1:0-3862 GCA_036489395.1 Acetobacteraceae bacterium
CGCTCCGGCTCGGAGAAAGAGCAACAATGCCCCCTGACAGTTAACAGCCGATGAAGATACTGATCCGGGCGAATCTGGCTTGAGCGCGCCGCGTCATCCAAATGTCCGCTCTCCACCCATTGCAGACATTCGAACCGACCCACTACCCTACGGCGGCCTATGTCGTGAAAAAACGTCGCTGATGTCGCCCTATACATCACGGGTGCCGGGACATCTCGGCGACAATGCCGTGGGGGGATGGCCAGCCGCAACTGAGAGCAGAGCCGGTTCGTCATGGAACCGGCCGCGCAGACACTCCTGAAACGGGCCGACCGCAAGCCCGAGGCCGCCCTGCGCGCCCAGCGCCCCCCGCGCCGCCCAACCTTCATTCGCCGACGGAAGCTGACAGGTCAGCCCCGCGCCCCTATATCAACCCCAACGGCTCCGCCCACACGCGAAGCAACGCCCACCCCCAACCCACCACCCGAGGTATTCACAGCACTACATGGACATTGAAAACGGCGACCTGGCCTTCCTGCCTCTCGGCGGGACGGGCGAGATCGGCATGAATCTCAACCTCTACCGCTGCGACGGCAAATGGCTCGCCATTGACTGCGGCATCGGCTTCGGCGGCTCCGAGCACCCCGAGGTCGATATCATGGTCCCCGACCCCGCCTACATCGCCGAGCGCCGCGACAAGCTGCTCGGCCTGGTGATCACCCACGCCCACGAAGACCACGTCGGCGCCGTCGCGCATCTCTGGCCGCAGCTTCGCTGCCCGGTCTATGCCACGCCCTTCGCCGCCGCCGTCCTGCGCCGCAAGCTGATCGAGGCGCAGCTTCTGAACCAGGTGAAGATCCACATCGTCCCGCCCGGCGGCAGCATCGACCTGGCCCCCTTCAAGCTGCGCTTCATCCGCATGGCGCATTCCATCCCCGAATCCCAGGCGCTGGCGATCGAGACCCCGCACGGCATCGTCCTGCACACCGGCGACTGGAAGATGGACCCGACGCCGCTGGTCGGCCCACCGACCGACGAAGCCGCTCTGGCCGCGCTCGGCGAACGCGGCGTGCTGGCCATGGTCTGCGACTCCACCAACGCCATGGTGGAAGGCCACTCCGGCAGCGAGGCCGAGGTCCGCCAGAGCCTCTCCGTCCTGCTGCGCGGCTTGCGCGGCCGGGTCGCCGTCACCTGCTTCGCCAGCAACGTCGCCCGCGTGGAAAGCATCGTCCATGCCGCGCAGGCGGTCGGTCGCAGCGTTGCCATGGTCGGCCGCAGCCTGCGCAACCTGGATGCCGCCGCCCGCGAATGCGGCTACCTGAAGGGCATCCCGCCCTTCCTCTCCGAGGACGACATCGACGACGTCCCCGACGACAACATCCTGATCCTGATCACCGGCAGCCAGGGCGAACCGCGCAGTGCGCTCGCCCGCGTCGCCATGGACAGCCACCGCCACGTCGCACTGGGCGAGGGCGACACGGTGATCTTCTCCTCCCGCGTCATCCCGGGCAACGAGCGCGCGATCGGCACGGTGCAGGACAACCTGGTCCGCCGCGGAGTGCACCTGATGACCGACGCGGACCACATGATCCACGTCTCCGGCCATCCCGCGCGCGACGAGCTGCGCCGCCTGTATCGCCTGGTGAAGCCCCGCTACAGCGTGCCGGTGCACGGCGAATGGCGGCACTTGTCGGCGCACGCCGCCCTGGCGCAGGAAGCCGGCGCCACGCCGATCCTGATCGAGGACGGCGACATCCTGCAGCTTTCCGCCAACCGCACCGAGGTGATCGACAGCGCCCCGGTCGGCCGCCTGGTGCCCGACGGCGGCCGCCTCGTGCCGCTGTCCGGCGGCGTGATGGCCGCCCGCCGCCGCATGTTGTTCAACGGCGTCGTCCTGGCGAGCATAGCCGTGGACGAAGCCGGCCGTCTGCGCGGCCAGCCCCGCGTCAGCGCCCCCGGCCTGCTGGACCCGGATTCCCCGGAAACCGCCCAGGTCAGCGGCGAGCTCGCCGAAGCCGTCGCCGACCTGCCCATCGCCCTGCGCCGCGACGACGCCGCCCTGACCGACGCCGCCCGGGCCGCCCTGCGCCGCGCCCTCGGCAAGCGCCTGCAGAAGCGTCCCCTGGTGGACGTGCATCTGCTACGCGTGTGACAAGGGTTGGCAAAAAATCCCCCCTCCCCTTGAGGGAGGGGGTTAGGGGGAGGGGTCGAACCGCAAAGCACCGACCCCTCCCCCTAACCCCCTCCCTCAAGGGGAGGAGGGACATCCGCGATCGAGGTGCCGCCATGACGCCCTTGTCCGCCTGGCGCGACGTCCTGCACGGCACCCTGCGCGCCAGCATCTCCGATCGCGTCGCACTCGCAGCCGCCGGCTGCGCCTTCTTCGCCACCCTGGCGCTCTTCCCCGCCATGAGCATGCTGATCTCGCTCTACGGCCTGATCTTCAATCCGCGCGGCGTCGAGCAACAGGTGCTGTGGCTGCATGACATGCTGCCGCCGTCGGCCTACTGGCTGATCGCCGACCGCCTGCATCACCTGGTGGTTCAGCCGCGCGCCCGCCTTGGCGTCGGCTTCGCCATCAGCCTGCTGCTGACCTTCTGGAGCGCGGCAATCGGCATGCGTTCCATGCTGTCCGCCCTGACCGTCGCCTATGGCGGCCGTCCGCGCCGGCGGTTCCTGCGCTTCCTCGCGGTGTCGCTGACGATGACTCTCGTCGCGGTGCTCGGTGCGGTGCTGGCGATCAGCGTGCTGGTGTGCATGCCGGCGATCTTCCATTTCGTCTATCCGTGGGCCTGGCGCCTGCGCGTCGTGCACCTGGCGAGCGTCGTCGTGTTGCTCGGCTTCGCCGGCCTGTCGGTGGCGCTGCTGTATCGCTTCGGACCGGCCCCGCCGCGTCCGCCGCGGCCGTGGATCACGCCGGGTGCGGTGCTGGCGCTGACGTTGTGGCTGATCGCGTCCGGCCTGCTGACGTTCTACATCGACCACATCGCCGCCTTCGGCGTCACCTATGGTCCACTGGGAGCGGTCGCCGCGGTCATGCTGTGGTTCTTCGTCACCGCCTACGCCGTATTGCTCGGCGCGGAACTGAATGCCCAGCTCGAGCGGCTCACACCGGATATGTCCGTCGATTCCACGATGCTGGCCACACAGGCGGCCTGACGCATGGGATGGTTCACCGGCGTCGTCGTTTATTTCCTGATCTGGTGGGTGGTGCTGTTCGCGGTCCTGCCGTTCGGCACGCATCCGGTGGCGGACCCCGATCCCACCAGCGGCTTCCGCGGCGTGCCGCAAAAGCCGCAGCTTCTGCGCAAGGCGGTGATCACCACGCTGGTGGCGGCGGTGGTCTGGGTTGCCGCGGACTGGCTGATCGGCAGCCCGTATATCAGCTTCCGCCACGGGTTCTTCGCGCTGCCGAAGGACTGACGCGCCCCGCCACTCCCCGGTCACGGCCGGGTCATGGCCACGCACCCCTGTCCGGAGCGTAAGTCTCCCCTCCCCTTGAGGGAGGGGTTGGGGGAGGGGTGCGTACATCCACTGACCGCGGATGTACGCACCCCTCCCCCTGGCCTCGGTCCGCTTCGCGGCCCAAGCCCTCAAGGGGAGGGGTCGAGGCGTACAAATCGACCCCTCCCCCAACCCCTCCCTCAAGGGGAGGGGGGAGCCTACGTCCAGCCGCCGACGCCGTTTCATCCAGGGCGGGTCGGCCGCCACCGGCCGGGGGCCAACTCGCAATGACAGGACCAGGCTTTGCTACCCAAGCGTGCAAAAACCTCTTGCCATTTCGCGCCACCTGTGTTCTACTTTCGTTCATGTCAGGCAACACAGCCATTCCCGGCCCACCCCCTACGCCCGATCGCTCCGGCGATCGGCAAGCCTCTGCGCC
>DASXFW010000041.1:0-66349 GCA_036489395.1 Acetobacteraceae bacterium
GGAGGCGTGCCTACTTGCGATGGCCTGCGGCTGTAGGCTCCCCCTCCCCCCAACCTTGGTCCGCTTCGCGGCCCAAGCCCTCAAGGGGGAGGGGGAGCGGGTCAGCCCTTGGCCTACCCCTTCCACCCACCCATGCGGCAGATGTGATCCCAATGCGGCTTCGACACCGGCGAAACGGACAGCCGCGACTGCCGCACCAGCGCCAGGTCCGCCAATTTCGGATCGGCCTTGATCGCCTCCAGCGTCACCGCCTTCGGCATCGGCGCCACGGCCTTCATATCGACCGAGACCCAATCGCCGGATTCGGCCGTCGGGTCGGGGTAGGCCTCGCGCACCACCTCCACCACGCCGACGATCTCCTTGCCCACGTTGGAGTGATAGAAGAACGCCCGATCCCCCTGCTTCATGGCCTTCAGGTTCAGCTTGGCGCTGTGGTTGCGCACCCCGGTCCACGGCTCCACGCCGTTCGCCACCTGTTGGTCCCAGGAGAACGCGTCCGGCTCGGATTTCACCAGCCAGTGCTGCATCGGCGAAGCCTCGGTCGAGATTGATGTGCCGAGGCTACAGTAATCCGGTATCGGACGACTTCAAACCGGCCGGCGAATCCCTCGGGGTCCCGTGGCCCGGATCAGGCGGCGTCGCGTCGCTCGATTCGCTCGAGCGCCGCGCGGACCATCGCCGCCTTGGCGTCGTCCACCTCAAAGGCCAGATGCACCGCGTCCGCATCGACTGCCCGCACGGTGACAGGCAGCGGCACGGCCACACCATCCAGCCGCAGCATGCCGCGTGCACCGGCCGACACGTTCGTTGCGCCGTGCACGCGGGCGCCTCCCTCCGAAATGTCGCTGACCCGGACGCTGCATGCCGTATGCCCCGCAATGGCCAGTTCGGCCGCTAGGTCCGCCGGCAGCCGGCGGAAGTGCCGCCGATCCACCTCGCTGGCCGATGTGCGCACGACCTTGATCACCGAATGGCGCAGCGCCTCCACTGCCTCCCTGAGCGCGGCAGTATTGTCGCGCAGTTCTGCGGCATTTTTCCCGGTCAGCGCCGCCTCATCGGCCGCATCGCCGGTGCGGCGGGTGATCTCGTTCGCCGCCTTCTCTGTCTCGCCCATGTTGCGGGCGATCTCTGCCGTGGCGGCATCCTGTTGCTCCACCGCCGCGGCGATCGAGCCAGCAATCGCGCTGATCTCGCCGATCGTCCGGTCGATACGCGCCACCGCGGCCACCGAGGCGCTGGTGGCCGAACGGACTTCGCCGATGTGCCGCGCAATGTCGCCGGTGGATTGCGCCGTCTGCATGGCCAATTGCTTCACTTCGGCCGCGACGACGGCGAAGCCCTTGCCGGCGTCGCCGGCACGCGCCGCCTCGATGGTGGCATTCAGCGCCAGCAGATTTGTCCTCGCCGCGATCTCGCCGATCATGCCGGCGACCGAACCGATGCTCTCGACTTCCTGGTTCAGCGTACCGATGATGGTCCGCGTTTCCGTGCCGGCTGACACGGCGTGGCCGACCGCCGTCGTGGACTGGCCAACCTGCGCGCCGATCTCACGGATCGATTGCGCCAGTTGCTCGGCCGCTTCGGTCACGGTCCGGGAAATCACCAGCGCCTGGCTCGCCGCCGCCGCCGCATCGCGCACCGAGGCGCCGCTTCTTGTGGCCGAGGCCGCCATCGCGTTGGCGGCCACTTCCATCGCTGCGGTGCGGTCGCCGATCTGTCGCAGGGCTCCATCGGTCGAGGACTCGATGGTTGCAGCCATGTTGGCGAGCGCGGCGCGCTTCTCTACCTCCGCTCGCTGGCGATCCTCCTCCTGCTCCGCGGCGAGTCGGTTTGCCCGCTCCATGTGTTGCTTGAACACCAGGACCGCGCGGGCCATGCCGCCGAGCTCGTCGCGATGGTCCTGCCCGGCCAGTTCGGCGTCCATGTTGCCGGCGGCGAGTTCGGTCATCGTGCGCGTCAGCGCGCGGACCGGCCGGACGATCGCCGCAACGACCACCGGCAACAGAATCAGCATGACAATGCCGGAGACGCCGACGATCCAGGCGGTGCGGACCAGCACGGTGTGCGAACTGCTGCGGGCGGCTTGCACCGCCGCCGCCTCGGCGCTGCGGTGCGCCGCGGCGAGCTCGGATATGTCCTTGCGCAACGTTTCGTATGTGGTGTCCGAGCGGCGGAACCAATTAACCGCAAGGCCAGGATCGCTGACGAGGTCGAGCGCGTCATGGAGCTGTTTCGCATAGTCGGCCGACCGGCTGGCGATCGCCTTGAAGCGCGGCAGGTCGGGGTCATTCGCCGCGCGCTGCGTCGCCATCGCGACGGCAGTCGCGTGCATCGCATCCAGCGCACGCCCGATGTCGGAGACCAGTGCGTCGATCGTCGGCTGCTCGACCCCCGCCTCCTGCCAGACCATGGCCCGCATGGCGGTGGTCTGGATGGTGTCCACGTCATTGAGCAAGCGCGCGCTCGCGACGGCGGTGGGCAAGGCGGTATCGGCGACGTCACGCAGTTTCGCGTCGATCCGCGTCACGCCCACCCAGATCGAAGCCGCGACGGCCACCGCCGCCGCCAGACAGGCCGCAGGCCCGATCAGAACCTTCAGCCAAAGCGGCAGGTCGTGGAAGCCGCGGATGACGCTCATCGCAGATAGACGCCTGTCATGTAGCTGTAGTCGCCGGCTCGCTCGACGTACATCTCCTTGGGCAGGATCTTCCCGGTGATCGGGTCCTTGTACATGAACGACACCCAGCCCTGGCCCGGCCCTTCGACGATTTGCTCGACCTGCTTGCCGTATTCCTTGTCCTTCACATCGACCGACTCGTACAACGACTTGCCCACGAGCTTCGCGTTCTGGCCGTGCGCGACGCGGATGCCAGCCTTGTCAACCAGTGTGATGTAAAGGTCTCGGTCAACGAAGCTGCCGTGATGGTCCATGAATTCGAGCTTTGCCTTGTCCACGCCGACCTCGGCCACGCGAGCAATGGCCCGCTTGACCAGCGCAACGGCCTCCGCCTTGGTGCCGAACTCGTCGGCCGACGCCGGAACCGCCACCGCCTGCACGGCAAACAGCAAGGCGACTGCGGCGATGCAGTGCATCAGCTTCACGGGAGCCTCCTATAGGATGTGGCCGACGGTCCAGCGCCGCCGGCCGGGGAAGGGACAGCGCGCAATTTGCCCGAGGGATGGTTAAGAGGCTGCTAATCCGGCGGCGTCAGGATGCCCCGCGATCAAAATCCGCCGGGAACGATTGATGCAGATCATGGCGGCCCGGGTCCCGGCGCGGTTGAAAGGCGGGACATGAAGACCTTCTGCAATCAACCCACGGCTCGTTGCGGCGCACGCTTGCCATCTTCAATCGGCGCCGGCCAAGGACTAGGTTGACCGGATGGACGCGCGCTCTCTCGCTGCCCCGCACTCGAGCCCCCAAACGGCAGGCCGCTCGCTGCATCGCTTTGCCAACCCGGGGCAGTTCCTGCGCCTTTCGGGCGCGGTGCTGCCGTGGATTTCCATCGCCGGCGTCATCCTCACCGCGATCGGCCTTGTCTGGGGCTTGTTCTTCGCCCCGGCCGACTGGCAGCAGGGCGATGCCGTCCGCATCATGTACATCCACGTCCCCGCCGCATGGCTCGCCTCGGCCGGCTACATGGGACTGGCCATATGTTCCGTGCTCTCGCTGGTCTGGCGGCATCCGCTGGCGGACCTCGCGGCGGCGGAAATCAGCCCGGTCGGCGCCGGGTTCACCGCGATGTGCCTCGCCACCGGCAGCCTGTGGGGCAAGCCGATGTGGGGCGCGTGGTGGGTGTGGGACGCGCGGCTGACCTCGGTCCTGGTGTTGTTCTTCCTGTATCTCGGCCACGTCGCGCTGGTGCGAGCGTTCGACGATCCGGTCCGAGGCTACCGCGCCGGCGCCATCCTCGCTTTGGTCGGCGCGGTCGATCTGCCGATCATCAAGTTCAGCGTCGATTGGTGGAATACGCTGCACCAGCCGGACACCATCACCCTGACCGGCGCGCCCAGCATGTATATCGGCATGCTGTGGCCGCTGCTGTTCTCCGCCCTTGGCTACTCGCTGATCTTCGCCGCCATCGTGCTGACCCGCACGCGCGCCGCGGTGATGGAGCGGCGGATCCGCGCGCTGCTGATGGCCCGCGCCGCCTCCGACGCCGCGAGCGAGCCTGTCGCATGACCTACCTGCCCTACATCGCCGCGTCCTACACGCTCGGCATCATCATTCCCGCCGGCTACGCGCTGTCGGCGTTCCTGCGCGCCGGCCGCGCCCGCCGCCGCCTCGCCGCGATCGACACGCGCCAGCGCCGCCGGGGAGCCTCGACATGACCCGCAAGCGCCGCCGCCTGTGGCTGCTGCTCGCATGCGGCATTGGCATCGGCTCCGCCACCGCGATCAGCCTGTCCGCGCTCAGCAGCAATCTGGTGTTCTTCGTGTCGCCGTCACAACTGGCGACGGAACCGCAGAACGGCCGCGATCTGCGGCTGGGCGGTCTGGTGCAGCAGGGCAGCGTCCAGCACCAGGTCCTGAACGGCAAACCGATCGCCACATTCAGCGTCACCGACGGCAAGGCCGCCGTGAAGGTCACCTACGAAGGCATCCTCCCGTCTTTGTTCCGGGAGGGCCAGGGCGTGGTCGTGCTCGGCACGTTGCAGCCCGGCGGCGTGTTCCGCGCTTCCGAAGTGCTGGCCAAGCACGACGAGAACTACATGCCGAAGGACGTCGCCGAGGCGCTGCAAAAGTCCGGTCACTGGAATCCCTCGGCGGGCCCGCCACCGCCCGCGTCCACCTGGGACACGCTGGCCGTCAAACGCGCCGGCGGATGATTCCGCGCCGTCGGTTTGTATTGCTCGCCCCGCTCGGGGCGTTCGCGGCGGTGGACGCCGCGCTCTGGCTGCTGCCGGGCGAGGCACCGGGCCTCATCGCGTATGGCCCGCATGGCGTTGCCAGTCCGCTGCTCGGCCGCAGGCTGCCCAGCTTCTCGCTGCCCGGACTTGGATCAGCGGGCGGGTTTTCCAGCAGCGATGTCGTCGGGTCCGGACACCCGGTTCTGCTGAACTTCTTCGCGTCCTGGTGCGAACCGTGCCAGCAGGAAATGCCCGTTCTGTTGCGCCTGGCGCGACAGGGCGCAGCAATCTGGGGGATAGATTTCAGAGACCGGACGGCGGACGCCGAAGGCTTCCTGCGGCAGCGTGGCGATCCGTACCGGCGCGTGGCGCGCGACGATCAGGGCCAGGTCGCGAGGCTGTTCGGCATCGATGGTGTGCCCGAAAGCTTTCTCGTCGATCCATCGGGCATCGTGCGCTGGCACTGGGTTGGCGGCCTGGATGATGCAATCGTGCCGCATCAGCTTGAGCCGCTGTTGCGCCCGCAGACCCCGCTGTTGCGCGCGTAACCGGGAACGCTCGCCGCCGCGTACGTCAGGCTTTCCGCCTTCTGATGCCACGTGCCGAAAAGAGCGACGTACGCTCCGATGTCCGTCCCGTCATGCCGACGCAGGTCGGCATCCACGACTTGCGGTTGCTGCATGCCGCAAAGGCGTGGATGCCGACCTGCGTCGGCATGACGGTGGGGGCGTGGGCCGAACAGTCAGCCATTTCGGCACTTGGTATGCTATAACGCCTCGCGTGAATGCTTCTGTCATCCATCCGTCACGAATCTGACGTACTACAGTAACATTACCACCTTTGGTTAGTATCACTTGCACATTCGATTGCATTCCGCTTTCATCCCACTCGCTTCTTTCAGGGGGGAACATGCACGCCATGCCGCTGGAGCATGTCCTGCCGGACGCCGTGCGACCGATCGCGGAACGCCGACAGGCTGGCCAGGCCCTGCGGAAGGTTGTGCCGCGGAGCCTGCACGGAACCTGGAAGCCGCCGGCCAATCGGCGCGATCCGGTGCAGCTTCTGATCGACGGCAACCGTCATCTGCTGTCGCATCTTCTGCCGCTTCGATACGGCCGCATGCGCGCCTCGCCGTTCGCGTTCCTCCGCGGCAGTGCGGCGATCATGGCCGCGGATCTGGCGCAGACACCCAGTACCGGCGTTCGAGTCCAATCCTGCGGCGACTGCCATCTGGCGAATTTCGGCACGTTCGCTTCGCCCGACGGCGCACCGGTGTTCGACGTGAACGACTTCGACGAGACGCTGCCGGCACCCTTCGAATGGGATCTCAAGCGCCTGGCTGCCAGTTTTGCGGTGGCCGGCGCGGCACGCAATCTGCCGGAACGGACCTGCCGCCAGCTCGCTCGCAGCACCGTTTATGCCTATCGCGCACACATGGCGACCTTGAGCCGGATGCCGCCGCACGACGCCTGGCGCTCGCGTATCGACGTCACGCAGGTGCTGGATGGAATCGAAGACCCGCGCCTGCGCGAACGCGAGCTCAAGCGGCTGCACGACGTCACGCTCGCATCGCACCGGGGCTATCCGAAACTGATCGAGCGTCACAAGGGAGGCTGGCGCATCCATCTGCGTCCGCCGCTGATCTTTCCGTTGATGGGGCTGGCGGACGACACGCACGAGCAAGCGGCGCGGACGGCGTTCGAGTCGTACAAGATCAGCCTGCCGGAAGAGCGGCGCATGCTGGTCGATCGCTACAAGCTCGCTGATCTTGCCTTCAAGGTTGTCGGTATCGGCTCGGTCGGCAGCTTCTGCGCGATCGCTCTGCTGGTCACGCCGGACGACGCGACCCTGCTGTTGCAGTTGAAGGAGGCGCGGCGTTCCGTGCTGGAGCCTTATGCCGGCCGCAGCATGTACGACAATCACGGCAAGCGCGTCGTGGTCGGGCAGCATCTGATGCAGACCGAGAGCGACATCTTTCTCGGCTGGACGGAAGATCGCGGTGACGACCAGCCGTGCTACGTGCGCCAGTTGAAGGATGGGCGCATGGCGATGGTCGGCACGGAACTGGCGGATCAGGCGCTGGCGCATCATGCGGTGCTGTGCGGCACGACGCTGGCGCGCGCGCATGCACGCTCCGGCGATGCGGCGTGCCTGGCGGGATACATGGGGTCGGGATCGGCGTTCGATACGGCCATCAGCGAGTTCGCGATGATCTATGCCGAGCAGGTGGATCGCGACTGGCGTCTGTTTCTGGACGCGATCAAGGCGGGGATGATCGAGGTGAGCGGGGAGTAGGGACGGTCGTTGCGAGTTGGCCACCGGCCGGCGGCGGCCGACCCGCACTGGATGAAACGGCGTCGGCGGCTGGACGTAGGCTCCCCCCTCCCCTTGAGGGAGGGGTTGGGGGAGGGGTCGAGGCGTACAAATCGACCCCTCCCCCTAACCCCCTCCCTCAAGGGGAGGGGGAATCTCAGCTACGCCCGCGCGACAACGCCTGGTTCCGCGCATGCGCTGGATCGCCGCCTGACAGCGCGCTTATCTGATCGAGCGCCGTCAGGTCCGTCAGGCACGCCAGCACTTCATTGGCCGGCATCGCTGCAAGCGCGTCTTCAACCGAATCCGCCGCCTCCAGCCGAGCCCGTGCGACGGCCAATGCGGGATCGATCCCTTCAGGCCCCGCGCGACGGGATGCGGGCAGCATCCGGCGATGCGCCGCAAGCAACAACGGATCGTGCAGCAGTCGGGCAACCCCGCGCGGCGCCGCAGCATCGTCAGCCTCGCACGCGTGGACGAGAGCCGCAGTCCGCAGCAGCACATCGGGCGGATGCGTCGCCTCGGGAACCTGCAGCAATCCGCCGGCGCGGCCCGGCGCCGCGGTGATCGCAGCAAGCGGTATCGCCAATGCGAGGCCCAGCACGACCGGCAACATCCATAGCGCGAGCGACAGCGACACCGCCCACGCGCTGCCGCCCAGCGCAAGGCCCAGCAGCGTATGCCAGCGATATTGGCGCGCGGTGACCCGGAGCGGGATGCTGCCGTCATCCCGGCGCTGCGCATTCCAGCCGGAATCCCGGCCGAGCAGGATGGCGATAAAATGTTGGGTCTGCGTCAGCATGACCACCGGCGCGACGAGGCCGGCGATGACCGTTTCGAACGCGATTCCGCCCAGCAGTCGCAGAACGCCGCCGCAGCCGCGCCGCAACGTGCGATTCAACGCGACCACGATGAAGCCCAGCAGTTTCGGTACCAGCAGCAGTGCCATGGTGCCGACGAACATCCACATGGCGCGGACTGGGTCGATCACCGGCCAGACGGGAAACAGCGAGCGCCCTGCTGGGAAATAGTTCGGCGGCACAAAGCGCGCCTGGATTGCGATCAGGATGCCAGACAGCAGGAATAACAGCCAAAGCGGCGCGGTGATGTAGGAGCCGATGCCGGTGAGGAGATGCAGGCGGCTGATCATGTGCAATCGTCGCGCCGGAAGCACGAGCGCGTGCTGCAAATTGCCCTGGCACCAACGGCGGTCGCGGATGGCAAGATCGGTCAGCGACGGCGGCGATCCTTCGTAGCTGCCGACAAGAGCCGGCACCATGTACACCGCCCAGCCGGCACGGCGCAGCATCGCGGCCTCGACGAAATCGTGGCTGAGAATGGGACCGCCGAACGGCTTTGGTCCTGGCAGTTCCGGCAATCCCGCGGCCGCGGCGAAGGCGCGCGTGCGGATGATGGCGTTGTGGCCCCAGTAATTACCCTCGGCGCCGTGCCACCAGGCAATGCCGTGCGCGATCACCGGACCGTAGATGCGGCCGGCGAATTGCTGAAGGCGGGCGAACAGCGTGCGGCCGCCGGCGACGATCGGCAGGGTCTGGATCAGCCCGACCTCCGGATGACGTTCGATCGCATCGACCAGACTCAACAACGCCTCGCCGGACATGACGCTGTCGGCATCGAGGATCAGGAACTGCTGATAGGCGGCGCCGAAACGTGTAACCCAATCGGCGATGTTCCCTGCCTTCCGCGCCGTGTTGCGCAACCGGCGGCGATAGAAGATGCGGCCATAGCCGTTCGTGCGTGCGCGCAAGGCAAGGAATGCGGCTTCCTCGTCGATCCACGTGTCCGGATCGGTGGTATCGCTGAGGACGAATGCATCGAACATGTCGGCTGCGACCCCGGTCGCCTGCACGGATTCCCAGGTTGCCTGCAAGCCCGCCATCACGCGGATCGGCGCTTCATTATACACCGGCATCAACAGGGCAGTACGTGTTGTCGGCACGGCTGGATCGCGGCGCAGCAGCCGCGCACCACCGCCCGTTAGCAGCGATACGAAGCCGGCCAGCGCACTGGTGAACGACAGCGCGATCCAGGCAAACAGCGCCGCGAACAGAATCAACATGACAACGGCCAACGGCGTAAGGCCGTTGACCGCCAGCACGCGATACATCTCGTGCATTGCCACGATGGTAAGTACGACTGCTCCACCGATCACCACGAAGCGACGCGTGCCGATGAGACGCGGCGCGGAAGACAGACGACGCGGCGCTGCCGGCTTGCCGCGCAGCGACTGCGTCGGCATGTCCAGCGGGGCGGGATCGGGCAGCGACCCGATCACCCCCGGCGCATGATTCAGGACGCCGTCCAACGCGCGATCCAGGTTTCGGTCAGCGGCTGCTCGCCATCCATCATGCGCGCGTGCAGCTCGACCACTTTCTCATTGTTGGTGGCGAGTTGGATGCTGACACGCCAGCCATGGATGTTGGGATTGCGCTCCGCCACCGCGCTGACGATCTTGCCCTTGTCGGTGCCGACATCGAGGGCGGGCGCCGCCGGTTTCGTCCACGCATCCAGTGGCGCGCCGGCGAAGTCGATGACGAACTGACGGTCGGTGCCGTTCCACGCCAGGCCGGCGCGGGTCTGCACGACATGCGCGACCGGCCCGGGGTGCGGATCGGTCCAGCACCAGTGCATCCGGTACGCCAGCTTGTTCTCGCTCTTCGCCTTCAGCGGATCGTGTGGGCGCCAGAATGCGACAATGTTGTCGTTGACCTCTTTGTTGGATGGGATTTCCACGAGCTCTACGACGCCCGGGCCCCAATTGCCTTGCGGCTCGATCCACAGCGACGGACGCTTTTCGTAATGGGCTTCCAGGTCCTGGTAGTAAACGAACTCGCGCGGGCTCTGCATCAAGCCGAAACCACGCGGCCCGACATCCGAGAATGAGCTGATCTGCAAAGCATGCGGATTGATCAGCGGGCGCCAGATGCGCTGGTCCTGGCCGGTGTGCAGCGCGAGGCCGCCGGAATCGTGCACTGCGGCGCGCCAGTCATCCGCGTTGGCATGATCGTTGGCGCCGAAGAAGAACATGCTGGTCAGCGGCGCGAGACCGACGGTGGGCATATCGACGCGCGGATAGATCGCGCACTGCGTATCGAAGATCGTATCCTGTCCAGGAGCGATGACGAAGCGAAACGCGCCGGCGCAGCTCTTGCTGTCGAGCAGCGCATGCACCGTCATCGCGTTCGCGCCCTTCGCCGGCTGCTCCAGCCAGAAGGTGCGGAAGACGGGAAATTCCTCGCCCGAGGATTCGGCCGTGTTGATCGCCAGGCCGCGCGCCGACAGGCCATAACCCTGCCCGCGTGCCAGCGCACGAAAATAGGACGCGCCGAGGAACGCGCAGACCTCGTCAAAATAGTCCAATCGGTTCAACGGAAAGTGCAAACGAAATCCGGCATAGCCAATATCGCCGCTTGGGGGTTGCAGCTTGCCGAAAATGAACAGCGTCGGATTGTACTGAATAGGCTGAGCCTGGCCGTTGACGACCTGAAACAGATCGACGCGGTCCTTGTACAGGAAGCCGCGGTGGAAAAGCTGCACGTTGAAATTCAGCCCCTGCCCGCCCCACAGCGCATGGTCCGGATTGAACCGGATCGAGCGGTATTGCGAATAGCTCAGTTTCTCCAGCGCCGACGGCAGCGTGGTATCGGGCGGCTTGAACGGCTGCGACGCAAGCTGCTTTGCCAGGCCTCGGACGGTGTCCGCATTGAAAGGTGTGGGCGGCGCGGGCACGTTCGCGGCGGACGCACCGCTGTTGAGCGCCAACACCAATGGCACAGACGCACCCGTGCGCAACAGCTCGCGACGCAGCACCACGACCTCCGGTTCCTGATTCGCCGGCAGTCAGCGGCAGGAACACGGCAACATCGTGCAGAACGGCGGGGTATCACCGGAATTTGCGCGCGAATCATCTCGCTGCCGCACGAAAGCGGGCGGCGCCGCCGCTACATCAGCTTCACGATCACGAAGCCACCGACGATTCCCACGGCCAAAGCGCTGGTGACCAGCATAAGCCAACGTTCGATGAACGCACGCGCCTGCGCGCCGAAGAACCGCAGGATTGTCGCAACGATGAAGAACCGCGCGCCACGTGTTGCCAGGCTGGCGGCCATGAACACCCAGAAATCAAATTTCGCGGCGCCGGATGCGATGGTGACAAGCTTGTACGGAATCGGCGTCAGTCCCTTGATCAGGATGACCCAGAGCCCCCACTGCGCGTACCAACGTTGGAATGCGCCCAGCGGATCGTTGCCGAACAGGATGTGAGCGAAGCCCGTGGTCATCAGGGCATCGAAGATGTAGTAGCCGATCGCATAGCCCAGCGCGCCGCCGGTGACGCTGGCGACCGTGCAGATGGCGGCGTACTCCCAGGCGCGCCGCGGCTTCGCGAGGCCCATGAACAGCAGCAGCACGTCGGGTGGGACGGGGAAGAAGCTCGCCTCGGCGAAAGCGACGGCGGCGAGCCACCACCGCGCGTGCCGGGAGCCGGCCAGCGCCAGGGTGCGAGCATAGAGCGTCTGAAGCATGCGGCCTCTTACCAGGGTGCGGCGATCTGGTCACTGCCGAAAGGCGGCCGTATCGTCCGGGCCGATCTGCTGAACGCCGCGCCCATGCGCAGCCACCAATACGAGGAGACGTTCCCGATATGACCCGCACTGTCGCCCGCCTGCTGGCGGAGAGTTTGGAAGCGCACGATGTGGACCAGATCTTCTGCGTGCCGGGCGAGAGCTATGTCGGATTCACCAGCGCGGTGCTGCAACGGAACACGATCCGCATGGTGGTGTGCCGGCATGAGGGCGGCGCGGGCTACATGGCGGTGGCCGATGGGCGGCTGCGCAATCGCGCCGGCTGCTGCATCGTGTCGCGCGGGCCGGGGCTGTCCAATGCGATGGTGTCGTTGCACTCGGCGTTTCATGACGCGACGCCGATGGTGATGCTGGTCGGCCAGGTGGAGCGCAAGGATTTCGGCCGCATGGCGCTGCAAGAGCAAAATTACAGCCGGCTGCTGGCGGACGTGACGAAGCTGGTGATCGAGGTGAACGAGCCGGAGCAGGCCTCGGAAGCCATTGCGCGGGCGTTCCATACGGCGGAGAGCGGCACGCCTGGCCCGGTCGCGGTGATCCTGCCGGAGGACATCTTCGACGACGAGACCGATGTTGAACCAGATGCGCCGCGTCCGCGCGCTCTGGCGGGGCCGCGTGCGGCGGATCTCGATCGGCTGGCGGACATGCTGGCGAAGGCAGAACGCCCGCTGGTGCTGGTCGGCGGCGAGATGCTGCATTGCGCGTTATATGATGACTCGGTGTATGGCGACCTGCGGCGGTTCGCCGAGCAATGGGTCCTGCCGATCTGCCCCACACATCGCCGGCCGACGTTGTTCGACGCGCGGCATCCGAACTACGGCGGCTACGTGGGCATCCGCGTGCCGCGCGAGCTGATCACGGAAATGAAGCAGGCCGACCTGATGGTTGCGCTGGGGGAGCGGCTGACCGATACGGTATCGCAATCCTATTCGTTCCCCGCTGCACCGCAGCCGCAGCTTCCGCTGGTGCATGTGTGGCCGGACCCCAATGAAGTTGGCCGCGTGTTTCGCCCCGATCTGGGCATCGCCGCCGATCCGCACGAGGTGCTGAAGGCGCTGCTGGCGCGTGGCACTCCCGACGGTGCGGCGAAGCGCAAGGGCTGGGTGGACCGGTTGCACTCGATCCATCGCGCGCTGCTGGAAAAGACGTGGGAGCCGACGAGTGACGGCGTGAATTTCGCGGCAATCGTCTGCGAGGTGGACAAGCACCTGGCACCAGATGCGACGGTCACATCCGACGCGGGGAATTTCGGGTCGTTCATTCACCGCTACATCGGGTTCAAGCCGGGACAGGTGTTTCTGTCGTCAATTGTCGGCGCGATGGGCTCGGGCATGCCGATGGCGGTCGCCGCGACATTGCGTCGGCCTGGCACCCAGGTGGTCGCGTTCATGGGTGACGGCGGCGCGCTGATGATGGGCAACGAGATCGCAACGGCCTGCCAGTACGGCGGCAACCCGATCATGGTGATCTCCGACAACGGGATGTACGGCACGATCGGCATGCACAGCTACGTGCGCTATCCGGACCGCCCGTTCATGGGCGGCACGAAGCTGACCAATCCGGATTTCGCAGCCTGGGCGCGGTCATTCGGCGCGGAGGGGATTACGATCCGCGATGAGAATGAAGTCGCCGACGGCATCGCGCGCGCGTTCGCGGTGAAGACGAAGCCGGTGGTGGTGCACTGCCTGACGTCCGCCATTCAGATGAGCGCGTGGCGGCGGTATCAGGGCGAGACGCTGCCGTAACGGCCTACGTGTCATGGCCGGTGGAGGCCGGCCACCCACGACTATAGCGCGGTCGCGCTGGGGAGACGTGGGGTGACCGGGGCAAGCCCGGTCATGACACGGGCGGAATGCAGGCCGGCGCTGCGTCCCTTCTCACTCGGACGTACCCGGCGCATAGGCCACCGCCACGACGCTGCTCACCGGCACACGCCCCGCAAGCGGCACCAGCAGCCCCGCCAGCAATACCAACCCTCCCATGACAAGCATCGGCATTTCATAATTCCCCGTTGCATCGCGCAGAACGCCGACAAGCTGCGGCGCGACATAGCCGGAGATATTCCCCACGGCATTGATCAGCGCGATGCCGGCCGCCGCCGCGGCGGTGCCGAGAAATGCCGTAGGCAGGTTCCAGAACACCGGCAGCGATGCGGAGATTCCGAAGCTCGCCAGGCAGAACGCGGCAATCGTCAGCACTGGACTGATGCGCATGCGAATCCCCGCCAGGATCAGGCCTGTTCCACCAATCAGACACGGAACGATCAGATGCCAGATACGTTCGCCGCTATGGTCGGAGCTGCGCGACACCACGACCATCCCCGTCACGCCGGCAATCGCCGTCAGCGACACGAGATACCCGACGGTGATGTTGCTATAGCCCAGGCTCTTGAGCATCAGCGGCAGGAAATACGCCTTGCCGTACACACCAAATCCCACCAGCACATAGACCAGCATCAGCACGACGATGGTCGGTGAAAGAGCAGCACGCGCGAAGGCCAGATGCTTGCCGCGTGCGACTTCGCGTTCCTCCGCCAGCGTCGTCTCCAGCCATGCACGTTCATCGGTCGTCAGCCACGCCGCATCGGCGGGCTTATCGCGCAGCAGCAGCATGCAGCCGATGGCGAACAGAATGGCCGGCACGCCCTCGGCGAGGAAGATCCATTGCCAGCCGGCGAGGCCGAGCGTGCCATTCAGGCCGAGCAGGTAGCCGGCAATCGGGCCGCCGATGATGCCGGCAGACGCACCAAATGCGTAGAACACGCCCATCGCCTTGCCGCGATGGCGCGACGGGAACCACCGGGTCATGAAGAATGTGACCCCGGGGAAGAAGCCGGCTTCCGCCGTGCCAAGCAGGAACCGTACGATCACAAAGCCGACGACGCCGTGCACGAGTGCCATGCAGGTGGAACACACGCCCCACAGCAGCATGATGGACATGATCCAGCGGCGCGCGCCGACGCGTTCCAGCACCATGTTCGCGGGGACCTGGAACAACACGTAGCTCCAGAAGAACGCGCCCGCGCCGAGGCCGTATGCCGTGGCAGTGAAGCCCAGCTCCTTGTTCATCGTCAGTGCGGCGAAGGAGATGTTGAATCGATCCAGGATATTGATCAGGTAGGCCAGGCTCACGAAAGGCACGAGGTGCCACGCAACCTTGCGCATGACGGAGGTCTCGAGACTGGTCATCGTCGCATCCTCCCACAGCGGGCTCTGCGGCCCGGATGTCGTCGAGCCTAGCATGACAATCCGCAATCGCCACGGCTGGTATCGCTAGCAGTTGCGTGCAACATTTCGCGCCAACCGGAGAAGCGGACCCCAGGACATGCGCATCGCTCTGATCCACGCGCTGACTCATTCCATGCCGGCCATCGTTGCCACGTTCGGGCGGCTGTGGCCGGACGCGCAGCTTGCCAACCTGCTGGATGACTCGCTATCGGCTGACCTGGCGCGCGACGGCGCGCTGACACCGGCAATGACCGAGCGATTTCTCACCCTCGCCCGCTACAGCCGGCGCAACGGTGCAGACGCAATACTGTTCACGTGCTCTGCCTTCGGTCCTTGCATCGAGGCCTGCGTGCGCGAGCTCGTGCCCATGCCCGTGCTGAAGCCGAACGAGGCGATGATCGAGGAAGCGGCGGCCCTGGCCGGCGCGACCGGGCGGGTCGGCTTGTTGGTGACGTTCGCTCCAACACTCGCTTCAATGCCGGCGGAATTTGCCGCGGTCGCACCCGGAATCACCGTTGTGCCGTGTTTGGCAATAGGGGCGCTCGCGGCGCTGGACCGCGGCGATGCGGCAGAACATGATCGCGCCGCCGCGCGGGCCGCGGCGGCATTGCGTGACTGCGACGTGATCGTGCTGGGCCAGTTCAGCCTGGCGCGCGCGGCCCAAGCCGTGGCTGAGGCGACTGGAAAAACCGTGCTTACCACACCGGATTCCGCCGTTCGTAAACTGCAGCGCCTGCTTTCTCCCGCAGCAAAGGCAGCATGACATGGACCTGACCGAATTTCGCAACAGCACAGAACAAGCGAACCCGCCCGAGGGCATGGGCTTCGCACTGCGCACCTTATGGTGGGACGCCAAAGGCGACTGGCAGCGCGCGCATGCCTGCGCGCAGCAGGACCGCACGCAGACCGGTTCCAGCGTGCACGCCTACCTGCATCGCAAGGAAGGCGACATGTCCAACGCCGCCGGCTGGTACAACAGCGCCGGCCGCGCCCAGCCCGCCGGCACGTTGGAAGAGGAGTGGGAAATGTTGGCGCGGCAACTGCTTGCATGAATGCCGTGCCGCGACACGCCACGGTCGGCGGCTCACAGCGTGCCTATGCGATCGTGCTGCTGCTGGCGACCATCTTCATCGTGTATGGCTCGTTGTTTCCGTTCGAATATCGCGAACGCTACTACCCCGGCGGTCCCGTCCTTTATCTGCTGAGCACCTGGCACGACTGGGACCATCGCGGCGACCTGCTTTCCAACATTCTGCTGTATATCCCGTTTGGCTTTTTCCTGACTTACGCATTGCCGCCACGCCTGTCCGGCAACACACGCGCGATCCTGGCAACCGCCGCGGGCACTCTGATGGCCGCGTGCATCGAAGTGATCCAGTTCCACGACGTCGGCCGTGTCACGTCGATGGGCGATGTCTATGCCAACGGGATCGGATCCGCGGTCGGAGCTGCGGCGGCGGCGGCCATCGGCGCGGCCATGCGCTGGCCGTTGATGCGCGAACTTGGTGCGCACCCGACCGCGTCGCTGCTGCTGGTCATGTTCTTCGGCTATCGGCTTTACCCGTACGTGCCGACGATCGATCTGCACAAATACTGGCACACCATTCGGCCGCTGTTGCAGTCGCCCAGCCTGCCGATCGACAGCCTGGTGCATTTCACCGTCATCTGGTTGTTCATTGCCGTCATCATCCACTCGCTGTACGGGTTCGGACGATTTCTGCTGCTGTTTCCACTGGTCGCGGGCTTCGAATATATCGCCCGGATCTTCGTGATCGGCGGCATACTTGAATTGCCGGATGTCGTGGGCGGCATCGCAGCCTACGTGCTGTGGGCCGGCGTGCTGCGTTGGCTGCCGGGGCGATTTGTTATCGTGACCCTGGCGTTTGGCGGGATGATCGTCGTATCCCGGCTGCAGCCGTTCCACTTCACTGTCACGCAGCGCCCGTTCGGCTGGATTCCGTTCGTCAGCTTCATGCGCGGCTCGATCGGCGTCGCGATGCAGGCGTTCTGTGAGAAATTCTACCAGTACGGCGGCCTGATCTGGCTGCTGGGACGCTGCGGCATTCCGCTGCCGGTTGGTACCTACGCCACCGCGCTTATGCTGCTGGTCACCAGCTACGCGGAATGCTGGCTGCCTGGACGCACGGCTGAAATCACCGATGCGGTCATGGCGCTGGTGATTGGTGGCAGCTTTGCCCTTTTGCGCGGTGCGGCGCAATCGGGTACCGCGACAGAGCACGCGGCACCAACCAAAGCGGCGGCGACCGAACATGCGAAGTTTGCCGAAGCCGTGCTCGCGCAGCATGGGGTAAGGCCCGCGCCGGCCGCCGCGCGGCGGCGTGGCAAACACGCGCCCTATGTGCCACCCCATCTGCGCGGCTGACTCCGGGACGCGAACAGGAGACCAAGGAATGGCAGACGATCCCGAGGCCGCGGCCCGCGCAGTCATGGATGGCTTCATGACGGCATTCAATGCGCGTGACGCCGACGCCATCCGCACGCGCTGGTTCCAATTCCCGCATGTGCGCTTCCACAGCGGACGCATCACCGTGATGCAGCGTCCGGAGGATTTTCATAACCTGGTATGGGACCGCTCCACCGGCCAGTCCGCCGAGTGGTCACGCTCGGCCTGGGATTACGTGGAGCTGATCGATGCGGGACCGGGCAAGGTGCATTTCCGCGTGCAGTTCACCCGTTATCGTCCCGACGGCAGCGCGATCGGATCTTATCGCTCGCTCTACATCGTCACATTGCTCGATGGCCGCTGGGGAATTCAGGGTCGGTCGAGCTGGGCGGAATAGCCCGGGCGCCGCGCTGGTCAACCGGACCAACCCCCGGCATGATCGGCGCCGAACCGGAACCCGGGAGGATGAAATGGACGCCGACGCCAAGAAAACCACGCTACGCATGATCCCCTATGGCATCTACGTGCTCACCGCGGACGACGGCAAAGGCAATATCGGCGCCGCCACCGTCAACTGGGTGACACAGGCCTCGTTCGCACCGCCGCTTGTCGTGGTCGGCGTGAAGGGAGATTCCGGTGCGCACACCGTGGTCAAGGGCACCGGCAAGTTCGCGCTGAACATGCTGGGCAAGGAACACAAAGGCCTGGCCTTCACCTTCTTCAAGCCGGCGAAACTGGAAGACGGCAAGCTGTCCGGCCAGGCCTTCCATCACGGCGCAAACGGCGCGCCCATCCTCGATGCGGCGATCGGCGCGGTGGAATGTGTGGTGAAGCAGATCGTGTCGATGGGCGATCACGACATCGTGGTCGCCGAAGTGACGGAGGCGCATCTGCAGACGCCGCCGACGGGTCGCGCCGACGCGGCGATCCTGGAAATGAAAGACCTGGGCGACAACGTCTATTACGGCGGCTGACCCAACGAGGCGCACATGATCCGCAAATTCGCCACCGTCTTCGCCGGCCATGTCGATCTGCCCGAGCGCGGACAGAACGCCACACCGTTGAATGAACGGCGGTTCTCCAACGACCATCTTGCCAGCATCTTCGCGAAGACGGAGGCCATCGCGAAGGTGATGGATGAAACAGGGTGGGATGCGCTGTGGCTGGCAGAGCACCATTTTCAACACGAAGGGAACGAGGTGATTCCCAACCTGCTGATGACGGCGGTGCATCTCTGCCACCTGACGAAGAATTTGCGGATCGGCTGCGGCTTCAACATCACGCCGATGTGGCATCCGCTGCGGCTGGCTGAGGATTTCGCGGTCGCGGACATCATGACCAAGGGGCGCACGATCTTCGGCGTCGGCCGCGGCTATCACACGCGCGAAGTGGAAACGTTCGGCGCACCGATGCTCGACCAGAACGCGAACCGCGAATTGTTCGAAGAGCAGGTGGAGATCATTTTCAAGGCGTTCGACAATGAACGGTTCGCGCATAAGGGGAAGCACTACACGCTGCCGCCGGAAGTGCCGTATCGCGGCTATACGCTGAAAGACCTGACGCTGGTGCCGCGGCCGATCCATCTTCCGGTGGAATGCTGGCAGCCGGTCGTCAGTGCCTCGCCGCGCGGTCTGGATTTCATGATCAGGCACGGCATCAAGGGCGCGGTCGGCGGTGGTGCGGCGACGATGGAAACCGGACCTATCACCGGCTATCGCGACGCCGCGGCGCGCGCGGGCCAGGAGCTGAAACTGGGCGAGGGATTGATGATCGGCATTGTCATCCACCTCGCGGATTCAAAGGAGCGTGCACTGCGCGAAATCGTGCCGCTGTATGAAGAGCATGCCAAGATGTTTGCACCGCTGAACTTCATGCCCGGGATGACGAAGGAGCAAGTCGCGGCCGTTGGACGGCGTGGCGGCTGGTACGAAAACGGCGTGCCGACCGTGGAGCACTATATGAAATCGGGCGCGTGGTTCGCGGGCACGCCGGATGAACTGGTCGCTCATCTGCGCCGGCTGGAGGAGCGTTTTCCGGGCCTGGAACATGTCAGCCTGAGCATGCCGATGGGGACGCCGGAGGCGATCATGCTGGAGCAATACCGGCGGGTCGGCGAAGAGGTCATGCCGAAGTTCAGGCGTTAGCGTCACTCCTCCGCCGTGGCGCGGAAACGACGCTTCTTGTCGCCCTCCGGTCTCGGATCAGGTTTCTTCCAGGCGACCGGGTTGCTCTTCAGTCGCACAACGATCCGGCGACGTGGCGGCTGCACTTCCTTCACTGTCAGCCGCACACGCAGACGCTGCGCTTTGCCGAACCACAGGCTACCCTTTCGCTTGGTATAGAAGCGAAGCTGCGATGTCTCATCATCGACCGGCTCCCACGCCCAGTTCACCACCAGCTTGCGTGCCGGTCCGGTCCCAGCCGGAGATAGCTCATCCTTGCGGGGAACGATGTCGCTTTGCCGGTTGCTGCGGATTGGCCGGGCAATGACGAAAGGCGGGCGCACAACAAGCGCACGCACATAATAATCGATGTTGGCCCGTTCGCGGACCACCACGCCAATGTGCCAGCCGTTCACTGCGGTATCGGAAATGACCATGGCAAATTCGGGAAATTCCGGCGGCGGACGCGACGGTTCGGCGGGCTCCTCGATCTCCTCCCACTCGTCGTCGTCGTCGTCACGTTGCCAGAACTTCCAACGCATCAGTGGGTCCCAAGTTCCTCCCCGGCCAGGCGTTCGCACAGCTTCGCCATTTCAGTGTGATCCGCGTCGGAGCCGAACATGGTCTGCGCCGCCATGACCAGCTCCTTGCAGAGTGCGCTGACCGGCGCGGGCGTACCGGTCTCCCGGCCGACCTGCAAGGCGATCGACAGATCCTTGGCCAGCAGGCCCATGGTGAAGCCGGCGTTGAAGCGGCGCGACAGCACGAACTGCTTGAATTTCTTTTGCGTCGAATTGTTCATGCCCGTGGCGGCATTCAACACATCGACCATCACCGCGGGGTCCAGACCGAAGCGTTGGCCGATCAGCAACGCCTCGATACCGATCAGAAATCCGCCGGTGGAGACAAGATTGTTCAGCGCCTTCATCGCCTGGCCCGAACCCACCGCGCCGGTGCGCAGCACTGACGTGCCCATCGCCGAAAGAACCGGCATCACCCGATCGATCACCGCCGCATCGCCGCCGGCCATGATCGCCAGCTCGCCCGTCCTGGCGCGTGGCACGCCGCCGGATACCGGCGCATCAATCAGGTGTCCGCCCAGCGCCGCCACTCGTTCGGCCAGCTCCTGCGTGACCGACGGCACACCGGAGCTCATCTCGATGATCACAGTCCCCGGCTTCATTCCGGCCAGCACGTTGTCGTCGCCGCTTGCCAGCACATTTTCTACGATCACGCTGGTGGGCAGCATCGTCACGATGACATCCGATGCCGCCGCCAACTGTCGCAGGCTATCCGGAGCGCTGCCGCCGATCTGCTGCACAAAATTGTTCGCGACTTCGCGGCGGGAGTCATTGACGTGCACAGTGAAGCCGGCGCGCACCAGGGAAGCCGCCATTGGCCACCCCATGTTGCCGACGCCAATGAAGCCGACCTCCGGGTTTGTGTTGCTCATTGTTAGTCAGCCCTTCGCGCCATCGACATCCTTGAAGACTTCCGTGGCGATGCGGAACGCCTCGAGGCAGGCTGGAATGCCGCAATAGGCGCCAATTTGTAACAGAATCTCCTTGATCTCGTCGCGTGTCACGCCGTTGTTCAGTGCGGCGCGAAGATGCAGGCGGAATTCGGAACCTCGGTTGAGTGCCGCCAGCATCGTGAGATTGATCATGCTGCGCGTCTTGCGCGGCAGGCCGGGGCGCGTCCAGATCATGCCCCAGGCGACTTCCGTGGTCATCTGCTGGAACGCCGCGTTGAAATCATCGGCGCGCGCGATCGAGCCATCGACGTAGTCGGCGCCCAGCACCGAACGCCGCACTTCCAGGCCCTGCTTGAACAAGTCGCTTTGGTATTCCGGGCGGTTGGGGATTTCCGGCATGTCGCATCTCCTGCCTGTGCGAAAGACGGCGGGACCGTAGAGATTGCGCCCCGACGCGGCAAGCGGTTGACTGCCCGCGGCATGCAGGAGGAAACGCCATGGCAACAATGACCGGTCCCACATACGAACTGCTGGCGCTGCGCTACGGCATTTTCGACGGACGGCTGCAGTTCCAGAACTACATCATTCCCGACGACCACGCCGCACCCGATCCGCTGGACTTTTTCGTCTTTGCCATCCGCGGCAATGGGCGAACCATCGTGATGGATACGGGATTCAATCCGGTCAGCGCGACACGCCGCGGCCGTGAGCTGCTGTGCACGCCGGCCCAGGCCCTGCTGAATGCCGGCATCGATCCGGCCGAGGTGAAGGACGTGGTGCTAACGCACATGCATTGGGACCATGCCGGCGGCATGGAGTACTTCCCAAAGGCAACTTTCCATATCCAGGCAGCGGAAATGTCTTATTGCACCGGCCCCTGCATGTGCGAGCCGTTCCTTCGCCGACCATTCGACGTGGACGATGTGCAGAGCGCGGTGCGTGCGCTGTACTCGGAACGGCTGCGGGTTTATGAAGGCACGCGAGAGATCGCGCCTGGCATCACGGTGCATCTGATCGGCGGCCACTCGGGAGGGATTCAGTCGATCCGTGTGCCGACCGCGCGCGGCTGGGTCGTGCTGGCGGGCGACGCGACGCATCTGTGGGGCAACATCCGCAAGCGCATGCCATTTCCGGTGGTGGTCGATGTCGCACGGATGCTGAAGGGATTCGATATACTGAACGGGCTTGCCGATGGACCGGATCATGTCATCCCCGGGCACGATCCGCTGATCCTGAAGCGCTTCCCCACCGTGGGTGGCAATCCGGAGATCGTGCGCCTCGATCTGGCGCCGATTGCCTGACCTTCTGTCATTGCGAGGCGCATAGCGACGGGCGCGACCAACCCACCCTGGATGAATCGCCGCCCCCCCCTCTGTCATTGCGCGGCCGCTTGGCCGAAGCAATCCCCCGCGGGAGATTGCTTCGGCGCTACGCGCCTCGCAATGACAGGGGGGAGCGCCCGCTACGGTGCAACCGTCATTCCCTGCGGCCGGATCAGCCCGTCGGGTGTCGGGACGAAACCAGAAACCCGGTCGCTCAGTGCCCATAACCACCTCGCATGGTACAGCACGATGTGCGGCCGATCATGCAGGTAAATATCCACGACCTGGCGATACAGCGCCTGTCGCGCTGCTATGTCAGTCACGCCGCGCGCCTTGGCCAATAACGCATCGAATGTGGGATTGCAGTACTTCCCCCAGTTCAGAAAGCCGTCGCATTGCAACCAGATCGATACATTGCCGTCGGGATCGGGACGCCCGCTCCAGATCACCACGGTCGCGTCGTAGTTCCCTGCCCTCGCCTTGGCGACCTGCGCGTTCGCTTCCGCCGTCTCGAGCTTCAGATCGAACCCCGCCTCATCCGCCATCGCCTGCAGCACCTGCCCAACCTGCTGCTCCATGGAGCTGTTGCCGATCAACAACGTGAACGTCGGATGCGGCATGCCCGCCTCGGCGAGCAGTACTTTGGCGCGTGCCAAATCCCGTGGCGGAACAAGATGCTGTGGGTCCCAGTAGCGGCTGTGTGGTGCCTCAAACTGATTATTAGGCAGGAACTGACCGTCCATGACGACCTTGTTCAGCGCGACGCGATCGATCGACGCTTCCAGCGCCGCACGAACACGAGGGTCCCGCAGCGGGCTTTTCCCCGCAACGTTGATACTGATCGAGTAGTATGCCAGCGCGGTCTGCCCGACCAGCTTCAGCTTCGGATTTTTCCTGACGGTGGCTGCATCCGTTGGCGACAGGCGTTCCAGCATGTCGAGCTGCCCTGCCTCGAGATCGACGAACCGGACCGTGCTGTCCACGATCGGCTGGTACACGATCCTATCAAGATGGATGGCGCCTGCGTTCCAGTAACCCGGAAAACGGTCCACAATAATGCGGTCCTGCGCGATGCGCTGGGTCAACTTGAATGGTCCCGCGCAAGGCAGCGTCTGACTCACGTCGCCCTTGAATGCCGCCGGCGACACCATCATCCCCGCGCGATCCGCCAGCACCGCCACGAGCGGCGCATAGGGCTGCGAAAGATGCAGCCGAACCGTGTTCGGATCGATGACCTCCACGGACGAAACGGGCTTCAGTTCCGACTTCCGAACGCTTTCCGGCGCGGTGCGATAGCGTTGCAGGTTGGCGCGCACGGCTGCCGCGTCCATCAGCGTGCCGTCCTGGAAATGTACGCCCTGGCGCAGATTCAGCGTCAGCGCGAGATTGTCCGGCGACCAGGCCCATGACGTGGCAAGCTGCGGCACGAAATTGTTCTGCGCGTCGGTATCGATCAGCTTATCGCAGACAGCGGCAAACACGATGCGGCCGACGAAGGTGCCGGAACGGGCAGGGTCCAGCGCGTCCGGATCCTCGTTCAATCCGATGCGCAAGACACCGGCCGCCTGCGCGACGCCTGCCAGCAGCGACATGGCGAATATCAAACCGAAAGCTCCCGGCCGGCGCATGGTTCCGTCCCCAGATCACGTTCACAGGTTACCGTTGACCACCTACCCGGTCTCGGTTACGCTATCAAGACTAAATCAGGGAGCAACGTTATGCGCTGTGCCCACAAGGCTTTTCTTGCCGGCCTTGTCCCCGTTCTGATGTTTGTCGGTGGGTGTCAACAGCAGTTCGTCTCGCCCTACAGTGCCGATCTGCAAAAGCGGGCGACCGACATGCTGACCGATGTGTCCACGTGGGAAGGCACGATGCGCAACGCCGCCGGCACCGCCGCTGCCGATCCGCGCAATCCCGACGTTGTCGCAAAGCTGCAGACCTGGAACGGGGACATCGAGGCCATGGCGACCATCGAGGTCAGCATCGATCCCGGCTCCACCGCCTGTGACAAATTCCTTGGCGAGATCAGCACCGCTGTTCAGTCAGCACTGGGCCCCACCGCAACCAGCGCATCGGGATCGGCGCCGATCGCAGCCCATTGCGAAACATTGCCGGACATATTCAGCCGCATGAAGACGCAGGTGAGCGAGCGTATGCCTCGAGACCTGGTGCAACAATGCCAGGTGCCGTGGCTGTCCGATGCTTACTTCGCGGCCATGGCGCAGAACCGTGCAACCACTGGCGCACCGGCGCCAGCAAAACCCCAGCCGGCCGCCGCGGCGGCAGCGCAGCCCGGCACGCCGACCGCCGCCCAGGCGAGCCTCGCAAAGCAACGTTGCGCCGCCTTGTTTGACACCAGCACAAGCGCCGGCGGCAACACACTTCACGGCGACCTGGTCGGCCCACTGGTGACCGAGCTGGCGGCAATCATCTATCGCGAAGGACGCGAGGCGCCCCCAGCAGCAAAGTGACCGCCTGAAAATCGGAGACATCCCCATGCCCACAGTGCTTGAGCAAATTTCCACAGCCCTTCAGGCAGGCGCACGGGCGGGCGCAACGGCGGCCAGCAGTGCCGGGCGCGATCTGACGCAGGACGTGGAAAACTTCGTCATCCCACATCTACAGGACATCGCCGCCCAGGTCGCGTCGATCACACAAAAGCGGATCGACGGAATCTACACGGATGTGACGGCACAGGATCTGCTGGCATCCGAATCAGATGCCATCAAGACGATCATCGAGACGATCACGTCGCTCGTGGTTTATGAAGTGCAGACGATCCTGAACGCCATCGTCAGCGCGCTGGCCACGGCAGTAAATTCCGCCGTGGGATTCACCCTGCTGAAGTGACCGCAGCGGATTGAGTCACGCAGCCACCGCCGTGTCGGCGGCTGCATAGGGCAGCCCGAGATCGTGTGCCACTGCTTCGTGCGTCACCTGGCCTGCGTGCACGTTCAATCCGTGTCGCAGATGCACATCCTCGGCCAACGCGCGGTGCCAGCCCTTTCCGGCGAGCGCCAGCACGAACGGCAGCGTCGCGTTGTTCAAGGCAAATGTTGATGTACGTGCCACCGCACCGGGCATGTTGGTGACGCAGTAGTGAACCACACCCTCCTCAATGTAGGTCGGGCGCGAATGCGTGGTCGGGCGGCTTGTCTCGAAGCAGCCGCCTTGGTCGATGGAGATATCGACCAGCACCGAACCCGGCCGCATCGCTCGCAGCATCGCACGCGATACCAGTTTCGGCGCCGCTCCACCCGGCACCAGCACCGCACCGATCACGAGATCAGCCGCCAACACCGCGTGTTCGATCGCTTCGACCGTAGAGAACAGCGTGGTGGCGCGCGGGCCGAATTGCAGGTCGAGGTCGTAGAGACGGGGCAGCGACTTGTCGATGATGGTGACTGACGCTTCCAGGCCCACTGCCATGCGTGCTGCATTTGTGCCGGACACGCCGCCGCCCAGCACCACGACTTTTGCGGGCGCGACTCCCGGTACACCGCCCAGCAGGATGCCCACGCCGCCTTGTTCTTTTTCCAGGCAATGCGCGCCGACCTGCACGGCCATGCGTCCTGCGACCTCGCTCATCGGCGCGAGCAATGGCAGCGCGCCTCGTGCGTCGGTCACGGTTTCATAGGCAATGCAGGTGGCGCCGGAGCGCAGCAGGCCATCGGTCTGTGCCCGATCCGCGGCAAGGTGCAGATAGGTGAACAGCACCTGCCCCGGGCGAAGAAGCGCGATTTCCCCAGGCTGCGGCTCCTTCACCTTCACGACCATCTCGGCCGCACCGAACACCGCGGCGGCGCTGTCCACCACAGTGGCGCCGACCGCGCGATAGGCATCATCGGAAATGCCGATCCCCGCGGCGGCATCATGTTCTACAACAACCTCATGGCCGTGTATGGTCAGTTCCCGCACGCTCGCCGGTGTCAGCCCGACGCGGTACTCGTCTGTCTTGATCTCTTTCGGAACACCGACCTTCACAATCGCCTCCCTGCTGAATCACGCCGGCAGAGGAAACTGCCGCAGATATGGCATGTAGTCGTCTTCCACGTCGATCTCCAGTGTCGCCAGCACCCGTACCACCGCGTTGTAGAACGCGATCCCCACCGTCAGATCGACCAACTGCTCTTTGCCAAGCGTGGACTGCAATGTGGCAAACGTGTCCGCCGCCATGGCGCCATCCAGCGTCATCTCCCGGGCGGCGCGCAGCACGGTCCGCGTCAACGGATCCAGCGTGGTCGGCTTGCCGGCGGTATCGTCGATCAGTGCGCGAATGTCATCATCGGTGCAGCCGAAATCGTGGCTGATCTTGACATGATGCGACCATTCGTAAGGCGAGCGTGCCAGCCACCCGACCTGCAGGATCGCCAACTCGCGCAGCCGTCCGTCCAGCATGCTGCCGAAGCGGATGAAATTGCCGACCACGCCGAATGCACGCGCGGCCTTCGGGGAATTGACCAAAGCGCGATGCAGCGCGATGGGTCGCTTCAGCAGGTCCTGATTTTCGGCTGACAGATCGGACGGATCGAGGTAGGCACGCGGGCCATGAGACATTTCCTTATCGTTGTCGCCGCTCAGCCTAACCCGTCCGTGCCGGCATGAGCCAGATGCCGGACCAGTTCGCGACCTTCCGCCTCGACGGCCGTTGCGCGCTGGTGACCGGCGCGCGGCGGGAAATCGGCCGCGCCATCGCCCTGGCGCTTGCCGGCGCCGGTGCGCGCATTGCCGTGCACCATGCCGGCACCGAGGAAGAATCGCGCGATGCCGATGCCGTTGTCGCAACGATTGGAAGCGCGGGCGGCGCAGCGCAGGCGTTCGGACAGGACTTTACGGCCGATGACGCTGGGGCGCATCTGGCTGCCGCCGTTACCGCCTGGCGGCCGGTCGATATCCTGGTGTTGAACGCATCGATCGAAATTCCCGAGGACTGGCGCGGCATTTCACGCCAACACTTCGATCGGCAGATCGCGGTGAACCTGCGCAGTACGTTGGAGCTGCTGCAGGCACTGGTGCCCCCGATGGCAGAGCACGGTTGGGGCCGCGTGCTGACAATCGGCAGCGTGCAGCAGATCCGCCCGCATCCGGCGATGCTGGTCTATGCCGGCACAAAGGCGGCGCAGCACAATTGGGCGCTGAGCCTGGCACGGCAATACGGCGGCAACGGCGTTACCGTGAATAACCTGGCGCCCGGCGCGATCCTGACCGCGCGCAACCGCACGCAGATGGCGACCGAGGGCGAGGCGATCGTGCGCAGCATCCCGATCGGCCGGCTTGGCTCACCGGATGATCTCGCCGGCGCAGCGCTGCTGCTGTGTTCTGACGCGGGGCGCTACATCACCGGCGCCAATCTGTTTGTGGACGGCGGGCGAAATATCACCTGACCGCAATGCGGGGTTGAACCGCGGCGCGTTCGCGCCATTTTGTAAGTCTGGAGACAAAAGATGGCGACGCAGCGATTCCGTGGTTCGGCCGATCAACCCAATGGGCCTCCCGCACCGCCCTGGCTGGCAGGCGCAATGATCGGACTGACAATTCTAACGATGGCAGCCGGCGCGATGACGCTCGGTAGCACACTGGCGTTTGGCCAGGCGGCGCTGCCAAAGTAACGCGGCGCAAAGCCCGCGCGGCGACAGGCGGCGTTACATCGTGTCCATGACCATATCGCGCAGGCGATTGCCGCCGCGATAGCCGAAGAAGATGTCCGGATTGAGTTCGTCCACCGTTCGGCACCCGGTATAGGCCATCGTCTTGTCGAGTTCGTTGCGGATCAGGCTGATCGCACGCAGCGCGCCGGCCTCACCGCCGACCGCTGTACCATACAGCGTCGCGCGCCCGGTCAGCACCGCCTTCGCACCCAGTGCCAGCGCTTTCGCAATGTCGGAACCACGCCGCACGCCGGAATCGAGGATGACCGTCGCCCGGTTGCCGACCGCTTCCGCGACCTCCGGCAGCACATCGATCGGCGCGGCTGAGCTGTCCATGTTCCGCCCACCGTGATTGGACACGATGATGCCGTCGAGGCCGTATTCGATCGCCTTCACCGCATCATCCGGCCGGTTGACTCCCTTGATCATCAAGATGCCCGGCCACATGTCGCGGAACTTCGCAATGTCGCTCCAATCGAGCGAATCCGCGCGCATCGCGTCACGCGCGCCAACGCCGGACATCACCGACTTGCGGTATTCCTCCGGATAGTTCTCGTGCCGCGGAAAGCCGATGCTGGTGAAGTATTTCAGCAGCACGTCCTTCGCCCACACCGGATGACGCATGACATCCAGCACGAAGCGCGGTGTCGCCTTGAACGGCAGGCCGAAGCCGTTATGCGTGTTGTATTCGCGGTTCGGCGAGACAGGCGAATCCACCGTGACGATCAGCGCCTCGAACCCATTGCGGTTGGCGCGCTGGATCAGCTCGTACGACAACTCGCGCTGCTTCCAGACATAAAGCTGGAACCACAACCGCCCGCCGACGGCCGGCCCGCCATGTTCCGCGATCTTCTCCATTGCGGTCATCGAGGCGGTGGACAGGGTCAGCGGAATTTTCGCCTTGGCCGCGGCCTTCGCGAGTTCGAGCTCGCCCTCATGCCAGCACAGCCCGGCCGAACCGGTGGGTGCGATCGCCATCGGCAGGCTGGCCGGCTTGCCAAACAACGTGGTGGCGACCGACCGCTTCGACACATCGACCAGCGCGCGATGCCGCAGCTTGATGCGCTCGAACCCGGCGCGGTTGTTGGCGAGCGCGATATGGTCTTCCGTCGCGCGATCGACAAATTCGAACAAGCCCCTCGGCAACCGGCGCTTCGCCGCGGCGCGCAGGTCCCAGATGTTGAGGCAGCGATCGAGATTGGCCATCACACGGCATCCATCACCATGTCGCGCAGGCGGTTGCCCTGGCGATAGCCGAAGAAGATGTCCGGCGAGATTTCGTCCACCGAGCGGCATCCCGTATAGGCCATCGTCTTGTCCAGCTCGTTACGAATCAGGTTGACCGCCTTGAAAGCGCCCGCCTGGCCGCCGACCGCGGTGCCATACAGCGTCGCGCGTCCGGTCAGCACAGCTTTCGCACCCAGTGCCAGCGCCTTCGCGATGTCCGAGCCGCGCCGCACACCGGAATCCAGGATGACCGTGCCGCGATCGCCGACCGCTTCCGCAATCTCCGGCAGCACGTCGATCGAGGCGACGACACTGTCCATGTTCCGCCCGCCGTGGTTGGACACGACAAGTCCGTCGCAGCCGTACTCGATCGCCTTCACTGCATCCTCCGGGCGGTTGATGCCCTTGACCATCAGGATTCCCGGCCATTTTTCGCGGAAGATCCTGATATCGTCCCAGGACAGCGAATCCTGCCGGGTCATCTGCGCGGTGTTCGGATCATTGCGGCTCATTCGCTTGTATTCGTCAGGGTAGTTCTCGTTGCGCGGCATGCCGATGGTGGTGAAGTACTTCATCAGCACCTTGGTGAACCACACCGGATGCCGCATGATGTCCAGCGTGAACGTTACGTTCGGCGTGAACGGCAGCACGAAGCCGTTATGCGTGTTGTACTCGCGGTTCGGCGGCACGATGGTATCGACGGTAACGATCAGCGCCTCGAACCCCGCGCGGTTGGCGCGTTCGATGAGCTGGTAGGAGAGCTCACGTTTGTTCCACACATAAAGCTGGAACCACAGCCGCCCGCCAACGCTCGGTCCCGCTTCCTGGGCGATCTTCTCCATCGACGTCATCGCGCCAGTGGCCAGCGTGAAGGGGATTTTCGCCTGTGCCGCGGCCTTTGCCAGTTCGAGCTCGCCTTCGTGCCAGCACAGCCCTGCCGCACCAGTCGGCGCGATCGCCATCGGCATGGACACCGGCTTGCCAAACAACGTGGTGTTCATCGTGCGGCCGGACACATCGACCAACGCGCGGTGACACAGCTTGAGACGCTCGAACGCGGCACGGTTGTTGGCAACGGCGATGCCATCCTCGCTGCCGCGATCGACGAATTCGAAGACGCCGCGCGGCAGACGCCGCTTCGCCGCGGCGCGCAGGTCATAGACGTTGAGGCAACGATCAAGGCTGGTCATGGAAATCTCCCCCGATGACCGAATGATGAAGCCGGGCGGGGGGATGTCAAGATATCGTCACTGCAAGGCACATGCCACAAAATGGAGGCACTACCCCACTTCCCGCAGCACGTCCGTCTTCACCGGCAGCACCGCCCCCATCCACACCGCATTCAACGTATGATCGTCGCGTGGCCGCCCCGACTGCGGATGCAGCAGGATCGTCAGCCCCATGCGGTTCATCATCAGGAATGGCACCAGAGTCGGCAGCAGGTCCGGCGGGAACGCGATCTGATACATCGCCTGCACGTGCGGCCCGACCGGCTCATCGTGCCAGCTTCCCATGCGCATCTTGCCGGCGAAGCGGTCCTCCACCCACTGGCGCAGCGTGGCCGCGCGATCCTTCGTCGCCGGGTCGTAATAGATATGCGCGTGATAGTCTTCGATCGCGGCTGTATCTTTCGGTGCATCCGGCATCAGCTCGACTCCTCCAACAGGCGTTTCACATCGCGCTTCGTCACCTTGCCATAGCCGGATTTCGGCAGCTCCGACCAGACGACGACGCGCGCGGGCCATTTGTACTTCGCAAGCCGGCCTTCGAGATGTGCCAGCACCGCGTCTTGTTCGATCGTCGCACCATCCGCTGCCACCAGCACCGCGACGCCGCTTTCCCCCCAGCGTGCGTCCGGCAGCCCCACCACGCAGGCCTCGGCGACCGAGGGATGCGTCAGCAGCGCCTCCTCGATTTCCCGCGGATACACATTCGATCCACCGGAAATGTACATGTCCGACGCCCGCCCCGTGATATACACGAACCCCTGCTCATCGACATGGCCAAGATCGCCGGTGTGGAACCAGCCGAACAGCGTCGCCTGCGCTGTCGCGTCCGGGTTGTTGTGATAACCGTGGAACACACCGGGCCCGCGCACACAGATCTCGCCGGTCGTCCCCGCCGGCATAAACCCACCGTCCATGTCCAGGATACCGATCTCCATGCCGGTGCGAGGAAAACCGCAGCTCCCGACACGCATTTCCGAATCGTCCAGGCTGTGGAGCTCGGGCGGCAGCACGGTGATGTTGCCGGTCACCTCGCCCATGCCAAAATATTGCACCAGTACCTTCCCAAGCTTGCGCAGCGCATGCACCTGGTCCGCGCGGTACATCGGCGAGCCGGCATAGATCACGTAACGCAACGAAGAATGGTCATGGCGATCGACTGCGTCATGCCGCGTCAGCATGGTCAGGATTGTCGGCACGGTGAACATGTTAGTGACGCGATGGCGTTCGACCAGGCGCCAGGCTTCCTCGCAATCCAGCCGCTCGCCCGACAGCAGCACGGTCGCCGCGCCGCGCGCCACCTGCGGCAGCGCATGAACGCCGGCCCCGTGCGAGAGCGGCGCAACCACCAGCGACACGTCGCTCTCCGTCGTTGCCGGCATCAGGTCGCACAGATGATTGCAGACAACGTATTCCATCTGCCCGTGTGTCAGTACGCCCGCCTTTGGCCGGCCCGTCGTGCCGGACGTATAGAAGAACCACGCCGGATGGTCATACGCGACATCCGCCGCCCTCAGCACCGGCGCATCATTGCCGGACGCCAGCGCATCCCACTCGGCACCGATCGAAATCTCCAGGCGGCACGCTGGATTTTCCGCTTTCGCCGCCGCGGCATGTTCTGGGAACGCGGTGTCGAAGATATGCACCGCAGCACCCGAGGACGCCGCGAGATACGCCACCTCTGGCGGCGTCAGACGGAAATTCGTCGGCACCCATACCGCACCGAGCATCCACGATGCGAACATCGTCTCCAGCACGGCGTTGGAATTGCGAGCGTGCAACAGCACGCGGTCGCCGTGCCGCACCCCGCGCGCTGCCAGGGCGCCCGCGGCCACCTGCACCCGTGAAGCAAATTCGGCCCAGGTCCAGGTGCGGTCGCGCCAAATGATCGCGGGCCGATCAGGGAAGCGCCGCGCCGTCTGCAACAGCAGATGCGCGAGGTTGCTGGTCGGGATCAGCGCAGCGGCTCCAGGATCGACACGTAGTTCGCCACCGCGGCGCCACCCATGTTGAACACGCCGCCGATGTCCGCTTTCGGCAACTGCATGCCCTCCGGCGCCTGGCCGGTTAGCTGCATCGCGGTGATCGCATGCATCGATACGCCGGTGGCGCCGATCGGATGGCCCTTCGCCTTCAACCCGCCGGACGGGTTCACCGGCAGCCGGCCATCCTTGCGCGTCCAGCCTTCCAGCACCGCCCGAGCGCCCTGCCCCGGTTCGGTCAGGCCCATCGCCTCGTATTCCAGGAGCTCGGCAATCGTGAAGCAGTCGTGCGATTCGACGAAGGACAGATCTTGCAACTTCAGGTTCGCGGCATCCAGCGCGCGCGACCATGCCTCACGCGCGCCCTCGAACTGCGTGATGTCGCGCTTGCTGATCGGCAGGAAGTCGTTCACCTGCACCGCCGCGCGGAACCGCACCGCCTTCCCAAGCGAGCGCGCCGTGTCCTCATCCGCCAGCACCAGCGCCGCTGCGCCATCCGATACCAGAGAGCAATCCGTGCGCTTCAGCGGCGGCGCCACGTACGGGTTCTTCTCTGACACCATGCGGCAGAAGTCGTAACCCAGGTCCTTGCGCATTTGCGCATAAGGATTGTCCACGCCGTTCTTGTGGTTCTTCGCCGCGATCGCCGCCAGCGCGTCCGACTGGTCGCCGTAACGCTGGAAATAACGTTCCGCGATCCGCCCGAACACGCCGGCGAAACCGGCGGGTATGTCGCCTTCCTCCGCCTGGTAGCACGCCTTCAACAGGATATCGCCAACCTCCGGACCAGGCGTCGCGGTCATCTTCTCCACGCCGATCACCAGCGCGAAGCGGCCGCGGCCGGCACCGATATAATCACGTGCACCGTGCACCGCAGCGGAGCCGGACGCGCACGCATTCTCGAACCGCGTGATCGGCTTGAAGCGCAGGTCCGGCACGTGCTGCAGCACCAGCGACGCCGGGAAGTCCTGTTTGGAAAAGCCGTTGTTGAACAGACTGACGAAGGTGGCGTCGATGTCTGTGGGGGTGACGCCTGCGTTCTCGATCGCGGCACCGGCGACGCGGCCGATCAGGGCTTCGATATCCGGGTCTTCCAGGCGGCCGAATGGCGTATGAGCCCAGCCGACGATGCATGCTTCCGTCATGGTGCAGTCTCCTGCTCTGATAGGTGCAAGTTATAGCGTTTCCGGGCTGGAGGGAAACGTCGGCCCCTTCCCGACACGCTGTCATTGCAAGGCCGTTTGGCCGAAGCAATCTCCCGGGAGATTGCTTCGGCCGAGCGGCCTCGCAATGACAGCGTGTCGGGGCGGAGCCGGGCATGGCGCCGCCGTCCCTACTGTGTTCAACTTTCGCGACACACGACCAAAAGGGGGAAACAATGGCAACGATCGTGCTGGTTCACGGGGCGTATCAGGGCGGCTGGGTCTGGACGCGTGTCGCGCCGATCCTGCGCGCGGCGGGACACAACGTGTTCGCGCCGTCGCTCGACGGCTGCGCCGAACGCAAGCACGCGCTGCGCGCCGGCATCACCACCGAAACGCACGGCGCGGAAATCGCCGACCTGCTGTTTTATGAAGACCTGCACGATGTGGTTCTGGTTGGCACCAGTTCCGGCGGCATGGTGGCGTGTCGTGCCGCGGAGCTCGCACGCGAGCGCATCGGCCGCGTCGTGCTGGCGGACGCGCTGGCGCTGATGACCGGCGAAAAGATCGGCGACATCGTCAATCGCACCGCGCGCGTCACCACCGCGCTGACCACCGGGCCGTCACCCGAGGACGCACGGAACCGCATGTTCGCGTCGCTCGATCCGGCGACGCTGGAATGGGCGCTGGCGCGCTACACGCCGCATCCGATCGGCGCGATGGAAGAGCCTGTGAAGCTCGAGCAATTCTGGACACAGAACTGGAACGCGACAGTCGTCTGGTGCAAGCGCAGCCAGAACCCGCCGGTGGCGCATCAGCGCCGCGCTGCCGAAACGCTGAAGGCCCGCTGGTTCGAACTGGACACCGGCCACTATCCGATGCTGACCATACCTGAGGAATTGGCGCGGTTGATCACGACGGAATGAGCACGCGGCGCGGCGCCCGACAATGACAGGGCGCGGGTGTTCAGCGCGTCAGGGCGCGCGTACCAGGCCCGGCCCCGTTGCCGTTCGTGTCACGCGCGACGCGTTCGCTGTCGAGTTGCGCGTGCTGCATTCCTTGCAGAATCGTATCGGCATCGCGCGCCGCCTGGGCCGACCGGGACCCGCCATCAAGGAACGCCCGTTCGGAGCCGCTTTGCTCCAGCGCGCAGGCGGCCACAACGATTGCCACGGCGATTGCAAGTACGAAGCGCATCACGGTCCACTCGGTTCAGAAACAAGGACCGAGTGTATCCCGGCGGGCGCGGACTCGCCAACAAGTGAGTCAACCCGCCGCGAGGCTTGCGACCCCGGAGCGCTTTCGCCGCGGCCCGGTTCGCCATAGTGTCGCACCAACCGGGAGGAAGCAGCGAGCTATGGGCAACATCACGCTGGCCGGAATCGATCTCGAATTGTGGGACGGGGGTGACGGCTCGCCGCTGTTATTCCTGCATGGCGCCGGCGGGTTCCGGCCGACCGATGAGTTTGTCGATCTGCTGGGGCATCACCGCCAGGTCGTCGCGCCTTCCCATCCAGGGTTTGGTGCGTCGTCGTTGCCGGACTGGATGGATCGTCCTGATGATATCGCGCATCTGTATCTCGCGTTACTCGATCGTCTCGGCCACGCGCGGTTGGATGTAATCGGCTGCTCGCTTGGCGGCTGGATCGCGGCGGAACTCGCCACCATGGCGCCGGAACGAATCCGCAGGCTGGTGATGGTGGGGCCGGTCGGCATGAAGCTCGGCGGTCGCGAAACCCTGGATATTCCTGACATTTTCGCCATGCCCGCGTCGGCGGTAGAGAAGCTGCTGTATCACGATCCGGATCGTCACCGCCCGGACCTGACGAAGCTGTCGGACGAGCAGCTCGCGGTCATGCTGCGCAACCGGGAGACGACGGCACTGCTGGCGTGGGAGCCGTTCATGCACAATCCGAAGCTGCGGCATCGGCTGCACCGCGTCCGGTGCCCCGCGTTATTCCTGCGCGGCGAGAGCGACGGCCTGGTGTCCGCGGCATACCTGGAAGGCTACGCCGCGCTGCTGCCGAACGCGCGCATCGCCACCCTCGCCGACGCCGGCCATGTCCCGCAACAGGAGCAGCCGGCGGCGTTCGTGGATGCGGTGATGTCCTTCCTTAACGCCTGAACGCGCGGGAGACCGATCATGCGGGCCTGGCATTTCAGCGAGACCGCCTATCACCTGCTGCCGCCGGCGGAGACGTATGAGTCGATCCGCGTCAGCCTGCCTAACCGGAACTACGATCCGCGCATCGGCGCCGATCTCTATCACCGTTATCTCGACGAATGGCTGCTCGCCGAGGACGAGGGCATGGAGATCATGCTCAACGAGCACCATCAAACCGCGACCTGCGTCGATCCCGCGGCGCCACTGATGCTGGCCGCGCTGGCTCGCCAAAGTTCCAAGGCGCGGCTGCTGATTCTCGGTAATCCGATCGCCAATCGCCGCCAGCCGGTACGCGTCGCGGAAGAAATGGCGATGATCGACGTGCTGTCGCGCGGCCGGCTGGAAGCGGGGTTCGTGCGCGGCGTGCCGTATGAGATTTCGCCCGCCAACAGCAATCCGGTGCGAATGAATGAGCGCGAGTGGGAGGCGCTGGACCTGATCGTCAAGGCGTGGACGAACCATGATGGTCCGGTGAGCTTTGAAGGCCGGTTCTTTCATAATCGCCAGATCAACATTTGGCCGCGCCCGTGGCAGCAGCCGCATCCACCGATCTGGATCAGCACGACGAGCCCCGGCGGTGCGGCTCGGGTTGGGGATCGCGGGTATGTGCAGGCGACGTTCCTGACCGGGTATGACGGGACGAAGCGTATCTTCGATTCATATCGCGCGGCCTGGCGGGATGCCGGGCGCGGGGCGCACGTGCCGAACGATCGGCTGGCCTATGCGGCATTGGTCTATACCGGTGCCACACAAGCCGAGGCTTATGCGGGCGCGGAAAAGCTGCTGTGGTACGTTACATCCAACAAGGTACCGCCGCATTTCGCCGCCCCACCCGGATATCTGCCGATCGAGGCCGGCGTCCGCATGTTGCGCGGCGCAGAGCATCCGCTGAGCGCGTTTGCGAAAAGCGCCAGCGTGGAAGGCGCGATTGCCGCCGGGATCATGATGGCTGGCACACCGGACCAGGTCGAGGCACAGGTGCGCAAAGTTTACGACCATGTCGGCGGCTTCGGGCACCTCCTGATCATGGGGCAGGCCGGGTTCTTGGAACACGACGAGACAGTCGCTGGCATTCGCATGTTCGCGCGCGAGGTGTATCCGCGGCTGAAGGAGTGGTGAGCATGCTTCCGAGCCGCCCCTCCCCGTCATGGCAGACCTTGAGCCGGCCATCGACGCACGATCGATCGAGCGGCTTCGGCAGGTCGGACGATCGCGCGACGATGGTATCTTTTATAACAACCGACCTGTCAGGCTGCGTAGCCGGCACGGTCATCCCGATCCATGGAGGACTGGTGCGATGGGTATGAATCTCAGTCTCGATGGCGTGCGCGTGCTGGAGCTGGCGCGTTATCAGGCCGGCCCGCGCGGCGGCATGATCCTGTCCGATCTCGGCGCCGAGGTCATCAAGATCGAACGCCCCGGCGGCGAGGAAACTCGCAAGCATCCGCCGATGGTGCGCGGCCAGAGCGTGTATTTCACCGTGTATAACCGCGGCAAGAAAAGCATCTGCCTCGACCTGCGCAACCCGCGCGGCAAGGAGATCTTCACCGATCTGGTCAAGCAGTCCGACGTGGTGCTGGAGAACTTCCGCCCCGGCACGATGAAGGCGATGGGCTTCGACTACGATGCGCTGAACGCCCTGAATCCACGCATCATCCTGGTGTCGGTGTCCGGATTTGGTCAGTACGGTCCCTACACTGACCGGCCAGCGTTCGACCCGCTCGGCCAAGCCATGAGCGGGTTAATGACACTGACAGGCCAACCGGTCGGTCAACCGCTTGGCACCGCAACCTCGCTGGTAGATCGCTATACCGCGCTGCATGCAACGATCGGCACGCTCGCCGCTCTGCGGCATCGGGACCGTACCGGAGAAGGTCAGCTCGTCGATTGCTGTCTGCTCGATTCCGCGCTGACGATGGTGGAGATTCCCATGTCGTACTATCTCGCAACCGGCGAGGAAGGTGGCGAAGCCGGCCGCCCACCCTATCGTGCCAACGACGGCTGGGTGGTAATTTCCGCCGCGGGTCGCGAGATGGCGGGGCGTTTGATGCAGTTGGTGTCGGGCGGTTCGTCCGGCGAGGCAGAACCGCTGACCGGCGGCCAGGGCGGCGATGCGCGTCGCCGCGCGGTCGAGGCGTGGTGCGCGGAACGCAGTGTGGAAACGATCTGCCAGGCGCTGATGGACATCGGCGTGCCTGTCGCGCCGGTGCGCAGCATCCCGCAGGTCGCCAAGGACCCGCATTTATGGGAACGCGAGATGCTGGTGAAGATGGAGGACGCGGTCGCGGGCGAGATGTATGTGCCAGGTGTCACGATCAAGATGTCGAAGACACCGGGGCGCGTGGGCCCGGTGCCAACGCCGGGCCAGCACACAGACGAAGTGCTGGGAGGGCTGTTGGGGTACGATGCGGCTGCGCTGCGCGGATTGCGCGACACCAAGGTGATCGCATGATCGCACGCAGTTTGGGCCATGATGGGGGAAAGGACACCATGAGCGCGAGTGTCGCCATAATCGGCGCCGGCATTGGCGGTCTTTACCTGTCCGCATTCCTTGGCGCCGCCGGCTGCAAAATCCACTTGCACGACATCGACGACGCCCGCCTGACCGACGTGCGTGGGCGCGGCGGCATCGAGATCGAAGGTCCACCCGATCGCTTCGCCGCGATAGACAGCATAACCACCGACCTCGCCGCAGCCGTTGAGGGCGCCGGTATCATCATCGTCGCGACCGGCGGCACCTACCAGGAAACTGTAGCGACCCAGCTTGCACCGCTGCTGCGCGACGGTCAGATCATCCTGTTGGTGCAGGGCAACACTGGCGGCTCGCTTATCGTGCGCCGCGCGCTCGATACGGCGGGTTGCCGTGCGTCCGTCGATATCGCCGAGATGGACAACTACCCCTATTCCTGCTGGCGCCGTTCGCTGACACGCATCGCTCCCATCGTCGGCAAGCGGTTCCTGCAAATCGCGACCCTCCCCGGTGACCGCATCGACGCCGTCTTCCCGCGTCTGGCGCCGCTGTTCCCGCACGCCACCGCCGCCCCGAGCATCGTGCACACCGGCTTCACCAACGCGAATGCGATGCTGCACGTCGCCAACTGTGTGGCAAACGCGGGCAAGATCGATCGAGGCGAAACCTACAGGTTCTACGCTGAGGGTGTCACACCGCTGGTCGCCAACCTCTACCGTGCGATCAATGCCGAACGCGTCGCCGTGGCGGCAGCGCTCGGCGCCAACGTGCCGACGCTGGAGGACTGGTTCGAGCGTACCTACGGCGTGCGCGGCGCAACGCTGTCGGAAACCTGCCAGTTGCTCACCACTAACAGCGACGGCCCGTACCAAGCCACCGGCACGCCGAAATCGTTCGACCATAAGTACATCAGTGAGGACGTACCGGTCGGACTCGTCCCCATGAGCGCGCTCGGTGCCGCAGCGAGCGTGCCCACGCCGGCCATCAACGCGCTGATCGAACTGGTGTGCTGCATGACCGGCAAAAACTACGCAGCGGAGGGACGCACGCTGGCACGCATGGGCCTCGCCGGCATGGACGCGACACGCATCAGGCAGACCCTGCAAACCGGCTTCACATAACAACCGAGGAAACCCCACATGCTGTTCACCTGCCTGCCGCCTGGCGCCCCGATCCCCGGCCGCTTTCCCGGCCCGCCGCATCCGCGCGGCAAATACTTCACCGTGGATATCCACTGCCATCTCCTCACCGAAAAGGCCGAGGCGATGTTTCGCGAAGCCGGCGCGGTGGATCATCGCCCGCGCGAGGTCTTTGCCAACGCCCGCACGCGCGAAACGAACAAGGAGCAAGCGCGTCGTACGCGCGTGCAGTTCACATCGGTGGAAAAGCGGCTCGCCGACATGGACCTGATGGGCATCGACGTGCAGGCGATCACGCCGGCGCCGAACCAGACCTACTACGACACGCCGCCCGATCTCGGCATCGCCACCGCACGCGTCATCAACGATAACATCGCCGAGATCTGCGCGCGGCATCCGGATCGCTTCGCCGGCCTGGGCACCGTGCCGTTCCAAGCCCCCGATCTTGCGGTCGCCGAGTTGGAACGGCTGCACAAATCGCTCGGACTGCGCGGCATCGAGATCGCCACCAACGTCGCCGGCGCGGACCTTTCCGAGGACCGCTTCCGCAAGATCTTCGCCAAGGCCGAAGAGCTGAACCTCACCCTGTTCATGCATCCGACCGGCTTCACCGAAGCCCGCCGCTTTGGCGATCACTATTTTACCAACGTCATCGGCAATCCGTTGGATACCACTGTCGCCGTCCACCACCTGATTTTTGGCGGCGTGCTGGAGCAATGTCCGAAGCTGAAGCTGGTGCTGTCACACGGCGGCGGCTATCTGCCGGCCTATTCCGGGCGCATCGATCACGCCGCGTCGGCGCGACCCGATTGCTGCGAGATGATCAGCGAGATGCCGACGACCTATTTGAAGCGGCTGTTTTTCGACACGCTGGTCTATACGCACCCGCAGTTAGAGTACTTGGTTCGAGAATACGGCGCGGACCACGTGCTGATGGGCACGGACTATCCCGCGGACATGGGTGAAGTCGATCCGCTGGGTTTCATCGAGTCCTCGCCGGGACTGACCGAAGCTGATCGTCGCGCGATTCTCGGTGGAAACGCCGCAAGGCTGCTCGGGCTGAACCGGCCCGCATAAGCGGAGTTACGCAAACCCCATCGCCTCGTCGTACGCCTTCCGCACGCTCTCCGGTTGGCCCACCAGAAAAGGAAACTCCCGGCGCGGCACTTCGCTCCCGCGCGCGCCGCCGCGCTCGACTGCCTCGCGAGTCACGCCCTCGGTCAGCAGCGCACGTCCGATGATCGGCAGTCGCACACAGCGATTTATCTCAGCATCGCGTATCACCGCCTTCGGCTCGCCTCCCGCGGCGAGGACATCCAGGTCCTGGAAGAACCGCTGCCGCATCAGGACAATACCGCGGTCGCTGCGGCCGAGATGTTCGCGTCGGCGGTCGGTGATTGCCCCCTGCCCTACCCAGCCGACAAAATCCTGGTTCATGATGTGGCTGGTGATCCACCGTCCGGTCGCCGGTTCGGTGATGGGCGAGTACCAATAGGGAATGGTCTTTTGCACGAACGGTTCACGATCCTTCGGTACGCGTGTGAAGAACCAGCCGACGCTCAGCGTGTTGGTGTCGTCGATCGGCACGCGCCACTCGAAATGGTTGCCAGTGAACAGCGCGTTGGGCCAGAGGCAGACGCGGCCGATGGTCCATAGCGGGTCGGTCTCGTCGGCACCTTCGCGCACCCGGCGATACACCAGTCCGTAGTCGAATTCGTCGAATCCCAACTTCAGGTGCCGCGGTGCCGGGGGGCCGTTATGTCCCGCGCTGCCGCCCTTCCAGTTATCGTGCAGCCATTCGAAATGCACCGGATCGATCGAATTCTCCTGGCACTGCAGCCAATTGCACGGCACGACGGACAATACGATCTGAACGAACCCATTCTCCCAGGTGAACGGCTCCCAGTTCGGCACAAGCGGCACCGGCGACGGACCGAGATACGCCCAGATCAGCCCGCCTTTCGCTTCAACAGGATAGGCGGTGATGCGGATGCGATCGCGGAATGCGACCTCTGGTGCGTCGATGTCCTCGAACGGTTGTTCGCGGCACGCGCCGGTTTCGTCGAAACGCCATCCGTGATAGCTGCACCGCAGCCCGCAGGTTTCGACCATGCCATACGACAGATCGGCGCTGCGATGCGGGCAATGTCGCTCCACCAGGCCGTAGCAACCGGAAAGGTCTTTGTACAGCACAAGGTCTTCGCCAAACAGGCGCACCGGCTTCACCGGATTGTCGGCCAGTTCCGCAACCGCCGCGATCGGCTGCCAGTAGCGGCGCATCAGGCCGCCCATTGGCGTGCCTTGTCCCACTTCGGTCAGCAATCTGTTGCGTGCTTCGCTTAACATGTCGATATCTCTCTTATGTCATTGCGAGACCGCCTGGCCGAAGCAATCTCCGGGGAGACTGCTTCGGCCAGGCGCCCTCACAATGACAGCGGTTAGGAAAGCTTCACAAGTTTCTGCAGACACCGAATGTCCTGATCGTCCGGTATCGGCGTGCCGCGGTTCTTCATCGACGTGCGCGCCACTTCACCCACGTAGATATCGCCGCGCGAATCGATCGCCACGCCGTGCGGGGAAGTGAACTGGCTCGGCCGATCCCGCGTCGCGTCACCGAGGCGCGCCAGCGGCTTCCCCTCATGCGTCATGATGCTGACCCGCGGACCGATGCCCGGCGCCTTCATATTGACCGCCATGCCAGGCCCACTTTCGCCGACATAGGCCAAGGGATTGCGGCCGCGCGTCATGCACAGCCCGCACGGCCGGTGCATGTTGTTCCACTGCGTCTCGTAGCGTCCCTTGCCGTCGAACACCTGCACGCGATGGTTCTCGCGGTCGGCGACATAAACCCAGCCGTCCGCGTCGCAGCATATGTTGTGCACGATGTTGAACATGCCGGGATCGGTCCCCGGCTCACCCCACGAGAACAGCCGCTTGCCGTCAGGGGAGTATTTGTGAACGCGGGCATTGCCGTAGCCGTCGGCGATGTAGATGTCGCCCTCCGGCGAAAGCGCCGTATGCGTGCAGCGGTTCATCGGGTCGCCACTCATATACGGCGCGGGTTCGCCTGGCACGCCAATCTCCAGCAGCATCTTTCCCATCGGCGTCATCAGCCGCACCGTGTGGTCGCCATCGTCGGTGCAGTAGATTGTGTCGTCCTCGGCCACGTGCACGCCGTGCGGGCGGCGAAACAACCCCTCGCCCCAGGAGCGCAGGAAATTGCCCTCGCGGTCGAACACGATCATCGGGTGCTCGCCGCGCGCAAAGACATACACGTTGTCCTTGCTGTCCACGCCGACCGCAGCCACTTCGCCATAGCGCCAGCCGGGCGGCAGGCGGCCCCAATCCTCGCGCACCTCATAACGATACGCGCCGCTGCCAACGATCACCGCCATCGTCCGCCCTCCCGTTTCCTCGCCCCGCCAGCTTATGCGCTCCGCCGTTCGCACGCCATCTGGCCCTTTTCATGCATAGGCCTGTTGGGGCAAACTCACGACGCGCGAGCGCCGCCGCGTGTTTGCCGCATCCCTAGGCCTCCTGCCTGTGAAATGAGCATGCGACGCCACGATACGAAGCCCCGACGAATCTTCAACCATCCCTCGACGCCGCTGCGACGCCGCGTTCTGCTGATCGCAACATTCAGCGCACCGTATCTGCTGCGCGCGACGCCGACCGCCGCGGATGCCGTCACCCTGCGCATCCGGCCGTGGAAGTTGCTGCATGCGAACGCCACGCGGGATGAGGCGTGAATCCGCTCGAGGCTGCCGAAGCGGCGATTGCCGCAGACCACGCGCATAACGATCCCGCCATTTGGATCACGCGCGTGCCGGATGCTGCAGTGCTGGCGCGCGCGGAGGCCCTGCGGGATGAAGGTCCGTGCGGACGTCCATTATGGGGCATGGTATGCGCGGTCAAGGACAACATCGACGTGGCCGGATTGCCGACGACGGCGGCCTGTCCTGGCTTTGCCTACACCCCGCAGACAACTGCCCCCACGGTGCAAAAACTGCTGGACGCCGGTGCAATTCTGCTCGGCAAGACAAATCTCGATCAGTTCGCCACCGGCCTGGTGGGTACGCGCAGTCCGTATGGCACGCCGCGCAACATGTTTGATTTGGCGCGCGTGCCAGGCGGCTCGTCGTCCGGCTCCGGCTGGGCGGTCGCCGCGGGCATTGTTTCGTTTGCGCTCGGCACGGATACCGCCGGCTCCGGCCGAGTGCCAGCCGCGTTCGGCAATATCGTCGGATTGAAACCAACATTGGGCAGTGTATCGACGCGCGGAGTCGTGCCGGCATGCAGATCGGTGGACACGGTGTCCGTCCTCGCGCGCACGGTGGACGAGGCGCTGGCGGTGCAACGCGTCATCGCCGGCTTTGATGACGCGGATCCATATTCCCGCCGCCCGCCATTCGCACACCTGCGCCGCACCGCAGAGCAGCCGCATGCGCGCATTGCCATGGGTGACGTGGCGGCGCTGTGCGAATCGGAAACCGCTGCGATGTTCGAACGCGCCGGTGCAGCACTTGGTGCCGTCAAGATTGACGTCGCACCGTTTCTGGAGATTGCGCGATTGCTCTATGAAGGCCCCTGGGTCGCCGAGCGCACGGTCGTGCTGCGTAGTGTACTGGAGCACCAGCCGGACATTCTGCTGCCAGTGACGCGCAAGATCCTCGAAAGCGGCCTGTCGCGCCTTGCCGTCGATGCGTTTGCCGCATTTCATCGCCTGACGGAAGTTCGCAGCCTGGCCGAGCGGATGTTCCAAGAGTACGACGCGCTGCTGCTGCCGACCGCACCTTTCTGTCCGACGCTGGAGGAGGTCGCCGCCGATCCACTGAACCCGAACCGGCGGCTCGGCACACTGACGAATTTCGTCAACCTGTGCGATCTCACCGGTTACGCGATTCCAGCCGGTTTTGGCGCCGATGACCTGCCGGTCGGCGTCACGCTGCTGGGGCCCGCATGGTCCGAGGGGCGCCTCGCCGCAATCGCTGACACGCTGCATCGCAAACTTTCAACAACCATCGGCGCCACGGGCGATCTGCTGCCACCGCCCACTCCGCCCGATCCACTTGCGGATGAGGAAACTGCGTTGTTCTGCATCGGCGCGCACATGAGCGGTCTGCCGTTGAATCCCCAGATCACCTCGCTGGGCGGTCGATTTGTGCGCTCGGCACGCACCGCGCCGACCTATCGGCTGCATGCGTTGGGCAACCGTCCCGGCATGCAGCGCGTCGCAAGCGGCGCGTCCATTGCCGGGGAAGTCTGGGCGTTGCCGACAGCCGCTATCGGCACGTTGCTCGCATTAGTGCCGCCGCCACTGGGTTTCGGCACAGTCGAATTAGAGGACGGACCATGCCTGGGCTTCCTGGCGGAAAGCGCGGGCATCGCCGACGCCCCCGACATCTCGCGGTTCGGCGGCTGGCGCGCGTGGCTGTTGGCAAAGGAGCACTAACGATGAACGACAACGACCTGAATGAGTTCATCGCGTCCGGCACGACATTGTTGAACATACCTGTCGAACCGGAATGGCAGCCGGCTATCCGCATGCATCTCGCCATTTCGTTCAGCCTCGCCGCACGCGTGCTGGAATTCACCCTGCCGGATGAGGCGGATCCCGCGCCCGTGTTTCGCGCATGACATCCGCATTCGCCATCGCCGCCGATATTGCCGCCGGACGCCGGCGCGCCATCGATGTGATCGCCGCGACATTGGACCGCATTGCGTTGCTCAACCCGCGACTGAACGCGTTCACTGCCGTCACCGCTGACCGTGCCCGCGCGCGCGCCGCGGCGATCGATGCGGACATCGCTGCGCGTCGGATTGTCGGGCCGCTCGCCGGTGTGCCATTCGCGGTGAAGAACCTGATCGATATCGCAGGACTGCCAACGTTGGCCGGATCGCGCATCAATCGCGACGATCCGCCTGCAACGCACGACGCAACGTTGGTGACGCGGTTGGAACAAGCCGGCGCGGTGCTGGTTGGCGCGTTGAACATGGGCGAATACGCCTACGACTTTACCGGCGAGAACGCGCACGACGGCCCGTCGCGCAATCCACACGACACGACACGCATGAGCGGCGGATCGTCCGGCGGATCGGGCAGCGCCGTCGGCGGCTGCATGGTGCCGCTCGCGCTGGGATCCGATACCAATGGCTCGATCCGCGTGCCGTCATCGTTCTGCGGCGTGTTCGGATTGAAGCCGACTTACGGACGACTGTCGCGCGCCGGCAGCTTTCCGTTCGTTTCCAGCCTGGACCATCTCGGCCCGTTCGCGCGCACCACGCAGGACCTCGCGCTGGCGTATGACGCGATGCAGGGCGCCGATCCGCGCGACCCGGTCTGCACCGATCGCGCGCCCGAACCGGCTGGCCGGACGCTGCACGATGACCTGGCCGGCCTGCGCATCGTGCGTGCCGGCGGATATTTTCGCGCTGGCGCCGCGCCGGAGGCTCTGGCCGCGCTCGATGCCGTCGCCGGCGCTGTTGGCGCATCGCGTGAGATCGAAATCCCCGAAGCCGCACGTGCCCGCGCCGCGGCCTATGTCATCACCGCCAGCGAAGGCGCTGCACTGCATCTGCAACGTCTGCGCACCCGCGCGACGGATTTCGATCCTGACGTGCGCGACCGGCTGATTGCCGGCGCACTGCTTCCGGCTTCCATCGTGACCCAGGCACAGAAATTCCGCCGCTGGTATCGCGAGGCGGTGCTGCGGTTGTTCTCCGGCGTGGATGCGATCCTGGCACCGGCCACGCCGTGCGTCGCCCCGTTCATTGGTCAGAAAACATTCGTGCTGGACGGCAACGAAACCCCGCTCCGGGCCAATATCGGCATCTACACGCAGCCGATTTCCTTCATCGGGCTGCCCGTCGTCGCGGTGCCCGTCATGACGGGTTGCGGCCTGCCCATCGCCGTGCAGATCATTGCGGCGCCCTGGCGGGAAGACGTGGCGCTGCGCATCGCCCAGGCACTGGAATCCGCTGGCATCGCGCACGCGCCGAGACCGAAGCTGGAGCCGTGACACGTGGAGATCAACCTGCCGGATGTCGTCACCGAAGTGGAGGCGGCATTCGCCCGCTATGAAACCGCCCTGATGGCCAACGATGCCGCGGCGCTGCAAGCCTTGTTCTGGCAAAGCCCGCTGACGATCCGTTACGGCATCGCCGAAAATTTGCACGGGTGGGAGGAAATCGGCGCATTCCGCTCGGCGCGCTCGCCGGTCGGGCTGGAGCGCACGCTGTCGCGCACGGTGATCACCACTTACGGGCGCGACTTCGCCACCGCCTCCACGTTGTTCCATCGCGCCAGCACGCCGGGCAAGACCGGTCGGCAGATGCAGACCTGGGCGCGCACACCTGAAGGCTGGCGCGTGGTGGCGGCGCATGTAAGCCTGATCGACGGGGCCTGAAAGCGCCTGCCCACTTGCACAACAAGCCGGTCCGTTGTTAGCGAGGGTTGCATGATCGCACTTTCCCGCGCCCCCGCCGCCGCGCCGCCCGGACGCCGCATCTATGCCATCGGCGACATCCATGGCTGCGCGGAGCAACTTGCCAACCTGCACGAGATGATTGCCGAGGATCTGGTGCGCCGCCCGGTCGATTCCGCGCTGCTGCTGCATATCGGCGATTACGTCGATCGCGGCGTCGATACCGCCGGCGTGCTGGCGCGTCTGGTTGCCGGCGCGGCAGTTCCCGGCGCCGAGACGATCAACATCCTCGGCAACCACGACGACACGATGTGGCACGCTCTGTCCGGCGACCGTGCCGCCGCCACCGACTGGCTGTTCGCCGGCGGCAGGCCTGCGTTGGAAAGCTACGGCATCGATCCGGAATCGCCGCGCGAATCCTGGCGTGAATTGGTGCCGGCAGAGCATGTCGATTTCCTGCACGCACTGCCGCTGCGCCATCAGGAGGGCGGCTACCTGTTCGTGCATGCTGGCATTCGCCCAGGCGTGGCGCTGGCGGAACAAACGCGCGAGGACATGCTGCGTATCCGCCAGCCGTTTCTCTACACGGAACGCGACCTGGGCGCCGTCGTGGTGCACGGGCATACGCCAGTGAAGGAACCGGTGGTGCGGCATAACCGCATCGCGATCGACACCGGCGCGGTGTTCGGTGGGAAGCTCACCTGCGTGGTGCTGGAGGGCGAAACGATCGGCTTCCTGACGGCCGATCACGTGGGGGAGCCGGTGTCGATCGCCCACCGATGACGCACGCGGCACGGCTGTGCTAAGGTATCATGCATGAGCGTCGCCCTCCGTAAACCGATGACGATACAGGAGTTCCTGGACTGGGAAGCGCAACAGCCGCTGCGCTATGAGTTTGACGGCTTTCAGCCGGTCGCAATGGCGGGAGGAACAGCGGCGCACGCTGCGATTCAACGGAACCTTGCGATTGCTGTGGGAGGGCAGCTCCGCGGTAAATCGTGCCGCTTCTTCGGCAGCGACCTCAAGATCGAGACCGCGCAAACGATTCGCTATACGAATGGATTCGTGGTGTGCACGCCGGTTCGTGCGAGTGCCACCGTGATTCCCGATCCTGTCGTCATCTTTGAGGTCCTGAGCGACGAGAGTGCCCGCCGGGACCTGGTCGTCAAGAACGCCGAATATGCTGCGATCCCCACTGTTCAGCGCTACATCGTACTGTCGCAGGAAGAGATGGCCGGCACTATGTTCGAACGGATCGGCGCCGACTGGGTCGGACATTTGCTTGGCACGGACACCATCCTGCACATGCCGGAGATCGATATCGATATACCGCTTGCAGAACTGTATGAAGGCGTCGATCTCTCTCCACCCTCGGAAGCGACCAGCGCAACCACCGAACATTGACAGCCCCCGACGTCCGCCCCAACGTCGCATGCAATAACAATCGCGACCCTGATTGGTGAGCACCGCACAGGGCACCACCGCATCAGGGCCGCACCGTTTCGCAAGGGGGGAAGCGGCATGGCTCAGGCAGCCTATGGGGCAGCTCCGAACAACGGAGCCGGCCAGACCATCCATGGCCACATCGCGGCACGCATAGACAGGTTACCGCTAACACGCGTGCAGTGGCAGCTCGCGCTGCTGATTGAAGTCACCTGGGGCTTCATCATCTTCGACACCGACGGCATCGGCGCGCGGCTGTTCCCGTTCGTCTGGCGCCCGCACCATATCATCGACGTTTACCAATACGCCGTGATCCAGGCGTTGCAGGTGGGCGCTGGCATTCTGCTCGGTGTCTATCTCATGAGCTGGGTCGCCGACCGCTACGGGCGTCGGCCGGCGATCCTGCTCGCAACGCTGCTCGGCGGGTTCTGCATCTGGCCGTTCGCCTACGTGACGAACTTCTGGGGCATGGTCGTGCTGTCCGTGCTCAGCACGCTCGGCGTGGGCGGCATCGTCGCGACACACTCCGTCTATCTATCCGAAATGACGTCGCCGCTCGTGCGCAACAAGGTGCTGCTGGCGTCGCAGGGCATCACCGCGCTGGTCGCGGTCGGCGTCAACCTGTTGGCGTTCTGGCTGATCCCCGGACAGTGGCAGCTATTCCTGTGGGTCAGCGCAATCGTCGAGATCATCGTGCTGCTGCCGCTGTTGCTGTGGATGCTGCCCGAGTCGCCACGCTGGCTCGAAGCGCATGGCCGGCACGAGGAAGCCGAGCGCGCCATGGTCGAATACGAACACCGGGTCATGCGGTACTCGTCGGAGCCGTTGGCGGAACCGGTTGGCGCCGACAATCCGATCGTCATGGCCACCGCGGGCGCCTGGAAAGAATTGTTCCTCAATCCGCAGTACCGCAGCCGCACCTGGGTGCTGATCATCTCCTGGCTGGCGGGCTATGCAGGCCTGATCTACGGAGTTGGAGCGTTCCTCGGCGTCTATATGGTGGACCACGGTGCGTCCGCGCACTTCGTGTTCCTCACTGTCGCGGCCGCCTACGCGGTGTTGTTCGTTGGCTTCCAGATCAACGCGCGGCTCGGCGAAACGGTGGAGCGCCGCGATGTCATTGCCCTGATGGCGGTATTGTTCGCCGCGTGCTGGGTCGTGGCATGGCTGGTGCCGAACCTGTGGGTCATCGCCATCTGCTTCATCGTCAGCCGCATCGGCACCGGCTTGTTTCTGTTCAATCTCTACAACTACACAGCCGTGGCGTATCCGACGCGCATTCGCGCGACGGCGTTCGCCTGGACGGACGGGCTGGGCCACCTGGGTGCCTGGGGCGGCGTGACGCTGCTTGGGCCGCTTTATGAACTCGGCCCTAACCATCTGGGCTGGATTCTGTGGATCATCATTCCGGGCGCGCTCCTGCCCGCGGTGCTGATCCGCGGCTTCGGCATCAAGCAGGCGCGCGCGGTGCTGGAGCAGGTATCGACGTAGCGCGGCTTCCCGTCTGTCATTGCGAGGCCATCAGGCCGAAGCAATCTCCCGCGAGAGATTGCTTCGGCCAAGCGGCCTCGCAATGACACGCTACGAAAGCGTCTGCCCCTCGATCGTGATCCGGTGCATCAGCCGGCGTTCGCCGTGATAGTCGTTCACCGCGTAATGCCACGTCGCGCGATTGTCCCAGAACGCCATCGAGCCTTCCGCCCATTGGAAGCGGCAGCAGAACTCCGGCCGAACCGCGTGACGGTAGAGATAATCCAACAGCGGGCGTGACTCGTCGTCTGTCCAACCTTCGAACCGCAGCGTGAAACCGGGATTGACGTACAGCGCCTTCCGCCCGCTGCCCGGATGCCGGATCACCACCGGATGCACCGCGTCCTGCATCGCCAGTTCCGGATTGCCGAGCCGGCCTTGCAGATCATTGTCCTTCGGCCGCCGGTTATTCGCCCCGAATACGTGACGGCTGGAGTGCTCCGCGCGCATCCCCTCCAGCGTGCGCTTCAAGCCGTCCGACAGCGCGTCATACGCCGCGTACATACTGGCAAACATCGTGTCGCCGCCGCTGTCCGGCACCTCCCGCGCGTACAGCATGGACCCGAGCGCCGGCACTGCATCATAACTGTGGTCGGTATGCCACCCGCCGCCGATGTTATTCTTTTGCTCCGGCTCCTTACGTACTTCAGCGATCGTCGGATAGCCGTCCACGTGCTTGAAGAACCGATTGATGTTGATCGCACCAAATCGTTCCGCGGCGGCGACATGTTGTTCGGGCGTAAGCTGCTGATCGCGAAAGAACACCACGCCGCGATCGAACAACGTGCGGCGGATGATCTCGGTCGATCCCTCGTCCAGACGCGACAGGTCGATGTTGCGGATCTCCGCGCCCACGCCGCCGGCGATCGGATGAACGTCGATTTCGCTGTTGCGCATTGCGGACTCTCCCCTGCCAATCGCTTCCCCGTCACGCTACAGGCCGCAACGAACCGCGTCGAGGCCCGCGACCTCTTGCCACCCGGCAACCGTCTGTGCACCGCTGCCCTACCACCATACCGAGGATCGCAGTGGCCTCCCGAACGCTCGCCGCACGGCTGCCTTTCTTCTATGGCTGGATCGTCGTCGCCGTCGTCTTTGTCACCATGGGCATCGGCGTCAACGCCCGCACCGCCTTCTCTCTGCTGTTCCCGCCCATCCTTGCCGAGTTCCACTGGGACCGCGGCATCATCGCCGGCGCCTTCTCGTTCGGCTTCCTGGTCTCGGCCGCGCTGAGCCCGTGGCTCGGCCGCCTGATGGACACCAAAGGCCCACGCGCGGTGATGGAACTCGGTGTGCTGCTGATGGGCAGCGGGCTGTTGCTCGCGACACAGATCAGCCAGCCGTGGCAGCTCTACGCAACGCTCGGCATGCTGGTGGGCAGCGGCAGCGTATGCCTGGGCTACACCGGCCAGGGCTTGTTCCTGCCGAATTGGTTCGTCCATCGCCGCGGCCTGGCAATGAGCATCGCGTTCTCCGGCGTCGGCATCGGCTCGATCATCATACTGCCGTGGATGCAGGCGTTCATTCAGCACGCGGGCTGGCGTGCCGCATGCGCAACTTTGGGCATCGTCCTGCTGGTGCTGCTGGCGCCGCTGAACCTGCTGCTGCATCGCCGTCCCGAGGATATCGGCCTGCAGCCGGACGGTGAATCGCACGCCCACGCCGCCGCGCGACGCATCGCCAACGTGGTCGATGCCGACTGGGCCGCGGTGGATTGGACGCTGGGCCGGGCGATGCGCACGATGCGATTCTGGTGGCTGGCGCTGGGATATTTCTGCGCGCTGTACGCCTGGTACGCAGTCCAGGTGCACCAGACGAAATACCTGACCGAGATCGGCTTCAGCCCGATTCTGTCCGCCTGGGCATTGGGTTCCGTCAGCCTGGCCGGCATTCCTGGCGGGATCGTGCTCGGCCATCTGTCCGACCGGATCGGCCGCGAGTGGGTGTGGGCGATCGGCAATCTCGGCTTCACCCTGTGCTACCTGGTCCTGTTATTGCTGGAACAAGTGCAAACCGAGCCGCTGCTGTGGCTCATGATCCTGACGCAGGGATTCCTTGGCTACGGCATCACCTCGGTACTCGGCGCGATCCCCGTCGAATTGTTCCAGGGCCGTCACTACGGCACGATCTTCGGCACGGTGATGTTGATGGCGGTGGCGGGCGGCGCGGCCGGGCCGTGGCTGACCGGCGTGCTGCACGACGCGACCGGCAGCTATGCCAGCGCATGGTGGCTTGGTCTTGCCGCCAGCGTCGTCTCCGCTCTGGCGATCTGGCAGGCGGCACCGCGCAAGGTTCGCGTCGTGTCCGGGCGGGTGCGTCAGCCTGGCTGACAATGGGCCGCCGCGTCCTGCCCGCTGATCCAGGCGCCGGCGACAGTGCCCGCGAATCCTTCGTGGCAAGCCTCGCCGGCGAACAGCAGATGGCCGTCGCCCAGCGGTTCCGCCAAGCGGCGGCGGGCGTCCGCTTGCCCCACCGGCACCCAGGAATACGCCCCGCGCACCCAGGGATCGGAATCCCAACGCGTGACCAGCCGCGCACCGCCGGCAAACAGCCGATCGACGCGCCCGCCGAAGATCGCGCGCAACTGGCCGAGCGCGAAATCCACCGCTGCCGACTCGCCATCGCGCGCCAGCGCCAACGCCGTGTCGCCGCCGATCCAGCCCTGCACGTAGTCGCGGCCGAACGGCCAGCACTGGAACGGCATCAGCGGCTGCCCGCGCTGCGTGATCCGCCGGTCCACCGAGCAATGTCCCGGCAGGTCCAGGCGGTCCGGCCCAGTTGCGCGCAACACCACTTTCATCGCCAGGCCCATCGGCAACGCGGCGATGGTGTCCTGCGTCGCCGCGGGCAACGCCGGGTCGAAACGAATCGCATTCGCCGCCAGCACGCCGGTCGATACGGTGACGATGCAGTGGCGGCAGGTCAGCGTGCCGCTCGGCGTCTCCACACTGACCCGCCCACCCGGGCCGTTCCAGCGGATGCGCGTCGCCGGGGTGTCCAGGCGGATATCGAGCCCCGCACCGAGGCGGCGTTCGACGAACGCGCCGATGCCGCCGTCCGGCACCAGGTTGCTGCCTTCCAGTGCATTCGTTCGCCAGTCGCGCAGGCTGAATTTTTCGGCCTCGGCGACGCAGATCACCGGGCCTTCGAAGCTTTCGACGGTCAGCGCCCAGGGGTCGTCGGCGCGGCGGTCTGCCACTGCGGCGAGCGGTGCGTCCGGGATCTTGGCCAGGATCTCGTCGGCCGTTGTTTCGTACCGGTCCCAGGAATCGTTGTAGTCGGCGTATTCCTCGGGCGTGGCCTCGCGCGTGCCGACGAAGGTACGCTTACGGCGGAGCTCGTCGGCGCGCAGCAACGTTTCGCCGGCGGCGCGAGCGATCGGGACCAGCGGATTGCGCTCTGCCGTATGCAGCCAGATGGCGCCCATCTCGAACCAGACGCCGCCGAGCTCCGGCGGATGCGCGGTCCAGGCGCGCCCGCCGATGCGGGTGTTGCCCTCCAGGACAACGCAGGAGATGCCGCAATCGCGCAGTGCGGTGGCGGCGCCGAGACCGGCCAGACCGGCGCCGATGACGACGACATCGGTGTCGGTGGTGGGCATGCATGGTCCTCCAGAAGCTTGCACGGTCAGACTCCGCGTTTCGGTCGATGCAAGCAAGACGGGAGGTGATGCAGTCACGATGCGCGGGGCGTTCGGCGCGGTGTTGGTGGCTTGGAGCGGCGGATCATTGGCTGCGCGTTCGCCGTGGCCAATACGTTCGGCACGGGCGTCCTTGAAAAGGTGTATGAAAATGCACTGGCATTGGAACCGCGCGAGGCAGGAATGGCAGTGGAGCAGCAGTGCGCGGTTTCTGTCATGTACCGTGGCACGGTGATCGGGATGTACGCCGTGGACCTGCTGGTGGAAAGAACAGTGATCGTAGAGCTGAAATCGACAAAATCCGTGGGTGACGCGCACTGTGCACAGTGCATCAACTATCTGAAAGCAACCGGAGCACCCCTCTATCTGCTGATAAGTTTTGGAAACTAACGCGCACCAGTCAGGCGATTCGTACTATAACCGGTCAACAACACAAACCTTCCGTGATATCTGTGTGCATCTGTGGCAAAAACCTTACAATCCGACGGTTCACGCTGCGGCCCCGCGTTTCGGCCCCCGCATGAACCGCCGAGCAAACCGCACCAGCTTCGGCACCGTCTCTGGCCGCAGCAAGCGCGGATCGTACCCCGCCATCCGCCGATCATTCTCCGCCAGGCAAAGATCCATCAGCGCCGCCGTATCGATATCCTCCCCCACCGAAGCCGCGCCGTTCACGGTGAAGTTCGCATCCTGCTTCGGTCCCCCGCCGACCTCTCGCGCCAGCCCGATCCGCTCCCAGATCAAAAATCCCCACACGCCCAGTGTCTTCAGGAAGAACCACGGCCGCCGCCACAGCCGCATCTGCCGCCGGTGCCAGGCGACCCAGTTCACATAGAACAAGATGTGGCGGGCTTCCTCCTGGATGACCGGCTCGAAGGTCTCGACCAGTTCGACCGGGAAGAACCCCGATCGCCGCGCCAGCTCGAACAAGCCGAACGCGAAGAAGCTGTCGATACATTCGGAATACCCGGTGACCATGAACCCCCATTCGGGATCGCGCGGCGCGAGGTATTCCGGCTCCGGCGCCAACTGGATGCCGTAGGCGGCAACAAGGTGCGACAGCACTTCCTTGTGGCGGCCTTCCTCGAACGCCATGTGCTCGATCGCCTGGCGCAGCAGCGGATGCGAGACGCATTGCGCGTAGGACAGAATGCGGCGGCGGGCACGGCCTTCAGTCTGCACCGCGATGTCCCAGATCGGCAGGCTGATCAGCCGCTGGCGTGCCTCGGCGTCCAGCACCGGCCAGTGGATGACGGCGGGCTTATACGGATTGTACGTCTCCAGCAGCATGCGGCAGAACGCGGACGGGTCGTCCTGCGGCCCCAACCGCTGTCCGTCGCCGCCGTAACGCCAGTGGCGCGCGGCGTGGTCGGCAGCCTGAATGATCGCGTCGTCCATGGGCCTCGTCGAACTCGGATGTGGAAGCTGGTAGATGTATGGAAGTGGGGCGGCGACGAGACAAGGCAAGGACGCCGTGGTACATCGCACACTATCCCAACCACGGGATGCTTCTGTAACATCCGGAATCGGACACCAACGCCGCGGCAGCAGGAACCATGGCAACGGAGTTTTCCCTGAGCACGCCTCGCGTGCATCTACGTTCGTGGCAGGACGCGGATCGCGCGCCGTTTGCGGCGATGTCGGCGGACCTCGATGTCATGGCGCACCTGATCCCGATGCCAACGCGCGAAATGTCGGATGCGTGGATCGATCGCCAGCAGGCCCACCAGGCCGCGCACGGCTTCTGCTTCTGGGCCGTGGAGCACCGCGAGACCGGCGATTTCATCGGCTCCATCGGCCTCCGGCATTTGCCCTACACCGCGCATTTCACACCGGCGGTGGAGATCGGATGGCGCCTGGCCACGCGCTTCTGGGGTCAGGGCTATGCGCCGGAAGCCGCGGCGGCGTCATTGCGATTTAGCTTCGATACGCTCGGGATCGATGAGATCGTGGCGATCACCACGCCGCAGAACATCAACTCGCAACGCGTGATGCACAAGCTCGGCATGACGCGCGATGCCGATGACGATTTCGACCACCCGCTTACGCCGCAGGGGCACCCGTTGCGGCGCTGTGTGCTGTACCGGCTGGGCCGCGGCGCGTGGCTTGCCGCGCGATGACCGCCAGCGCGAACCGCATCCTTGCCGGCACCGCAGCGCGATGAAATCATCGGCCCGGCGGGAAACGCGGGAGAGAGCACCATGAGGGTCGGGTTCATCGGCGTCGGCAACATGGGCGGACCCATGTGCCGCAACATCGTCCGCAACACCAACCATGAGGTCGTCGTCTTCGACCTCAACCCTGACGCGGTGAAGGCTTGCACCGAGATCGGTGCATTGGCGGCCGGATCGGTTGCCGAGATCGCCGCCCGTTGCGACGTGGTGATCACGTCGCTGCCGGTGCCCAGCGTGGTGGAGCAGGTGGCGCTTGGCCCCGACGGCATCGCGGCAAATGCGAAGGCGGGCACGACGTATATCGACCTCTCCACCAACGCCCCGGCGACCGCGCGGCGCTGCGCCGCGGGCATGCAGGCGAAGGGCCTGGCGATGCTGGAGGCACCGGTCTCCGGCGGTACCGCGCGCGCCAAGGACGGCACCATCGTCATCATGGTTGGCGGCGACACGGCAACCTTCGAGGCCCAGCTCCCGCTGCTGAAATCGTTCAGCGGGGAGGTGGTGCACGTCGGCGACATCGGCATGGGTTCGACCGCGAAGCTGATCAACAACATGCTGGCGTTCTGCAACGCCGCCGCGGCTGCCGAGGCACTGATGATCGGCAAGCGTGCCGGCATCGATCTGCACAAGCTCGACCAGGTGATCCGCAACGCGTCAGGCATGTCCAGTGGCTACGCCAACATGGCGACGAAGGCGTTCAAGGGGGCGTTCGAGCCTACCTTCGCGCTCGACCTCGCGCACAAGGACCTGCGGCTGGCGTTGGAGATGGCGGACGAGCTCGGCGTGCCCGGCATGATCGCGCCGCAGGTGATGAACCTGATGCGCATGGCGCGCGGCATGGGCTTGGGCGGAGCCGATTCGGCATCGGTGATCCGGGTCTATGAAACCGCGCTGGGCACCGAGGTGCGTGCCTGACCGGGTGCGCCGGCGGCGCTCAAGCGGATGTGATCTCAGAGCTCCGAGATCACAGCGAAACAGCAATAAATACCGCGCGAGCAGCCTTGGCCCCACTTAAAGAGCATTCCGCACTTGTGTCATGCTGCCCGCGTGACGCGCGCCGGCGCGCCGCGCAAGGAGGCAGGGACATGGCAGCGATCGATCAATCCAAACGCAGGCGCCACGTTCTCGTCGTCGAGGATGACGCGTTGGTGTCCGATGTGGTCGTCGCGGCGCTGGAGGACGATTTCGAAACCAGCCTTGTCGAGACCTCGACCGCCGCGCTGGAATGTCTCTCCCGGGGCGGTGTCGATCTGGTCTTGCTCGACTGTACGCTGCCGGACGGCGTGCATGCCAACCTTATTCCCTCGGCCGATTGTTCAGGGGTGCCGGTCGTGCTGATGTCAGGCGACCCGCAGCGCATCCAGAACCTGTGCGCCGAGGCGCGTCCTTGCATCGTCAAGCCGTTCACGCTGGCCGGTTTGCTCGACATGGTGCACCGCGAGATCGGCAGGACCACGTCGATCGCCGCCTGAGCCGAGACACACTGACATGCGCCGCACCGCACAAAAGTGCGGCGCCGGCGTCCCCATGGCGCTCCGGCGCGCCGCCGCGCGACCACAGCGCCGCCGCAACTCCGTCGCGATTCCGGTGTTTCCGATCCCTGCCAAATTGCAACTCAGGGGTGAGAAATGCCGGCAGCAACCCGGGATTTCCGTGGGGATCTCGGCGTGGGCGCACACGATCGGCGGGCGGCGGGCCGCGATGGACCCGCCGCCGGCACGTCATATAGCTTCATCGCCGTCGATCACGCCCGGGTCTGCCGCATAGCGGCTTGGCCAGATCTGCGCAGGCCGCAAACCCAACGCCTCGGCAATGATCGCTTCCAGTGCCGGCCAGCGGCGCTTCAACGCCTTGCCCGCGGCGGTCGGGTGATAACCGTTCGCCACCGACAATCCGGCCAGACTTTTTCCACGCTTTTTCAGCGCCGCCAGCACATCGGCCGGATGCCAGTCCGGCCCCGCGTGTTGCGGCGCGCTCTCGATTTCGTTCATTGTATGCTGTTAATTCTCCTTAGAGAATAACCCTCGAATCGACTAACACTACCACAATAACCCCTCAAAACGCGCAGCTTCCAGGCTGAAAAGTGTCGGGACTGCGGATGGATAGCCAACCAATGTCACGTGTGCGGGATTCGGAGCGGAAAAATCACCAGGGTGCGAACACCCTCGGTGCGGAACGCGGCGCGTTCACCACGCGGCTGCGCACCATCCTGAGCCACTGGCCGAGCGCGGACCGGCTGGCTCGCGCGATGGGCGTGTCGCCCTCCGCGTTTCGCAAGTGGCTGCGCGGCGAGGCGGAGCCAAGTCGCGAACGCCTGATCGCGCTGGCGGATGCCGCGAAGGTGAGCATCGCCTGGCTGGCCACCGGCGAAGGGCCGGAGCCGGTGTTCGACACGCCAGAGGACACCGCGGCGCGCGGACGCTTCGCGCCGGGCGAAGGCGTCGATGCAAGCCGGTTCATTCTGTTGCCGAAAGCACCGGAAGCAGCAGCAGCCGGTGCCGTTACGCCCCCGGCGCCGACTAACAGGGAGTACATCGCGTTCCGTCACGACTGGGTGCGTAGCGAATTTGGCATCGATCCCGAAGACCTGATCCTGGAAATCGCGATCGGCGAGTCGATGACCCCCACTATTCGCAACGGCGATCTGCTGCTGATCGATACCACCGACCGCGTCTTCAACAATTTCGGCATCTATGTGCTGGAGATCCTGGGCGAGCGCATCGTCAAGCGCGTGCAGCGCAAGCTGGACGGCAGCCTTGTGCTGATCAGCGACAATGCGACCTATGAGGTGGACCAGGTGCCGCCCGGGCAGGTGAAGGACGTGACCGTGGTCGGCCGGGTGGTCTGGGCCGGCGGGGCGATCTGATACCACGTGCCGAAATGGCTGACTCTTCGGCCCACGTCCCCACCGTCATGCCGACGCAGGTCGGTATCCACGCCTTTGCGGCATGCAGCAACCGTAAGTCGTGGATGCCGACCTGCGTCGGCATGACGGGACGGACATCGGAGCGTACGTTGCTCTTTTCGGCACCTGGTATGAGGTCGCGCTTCGCCTGCCGGGGTGGTCAGACTTGGCCTTCCCGGTTGGCAGGCCGAGCCAACTGCACGGCCGTCGCCTGAAAACCCACCCTATCAAGCGGTCAAGCCAGCCGCGGCCGCTTCGCTCGGAATTTCGCACAGATGCACATGTTTTGGCCCCAGACGCTGCCCCAGCGCCGCCAGGTGCCGATGGTGGCTCAACAGAATCACCTGCACCTTCTCGCTGAGCTGCACCAGCGCCTGCATCGCCGCCATCGCACGATCGTCGTCGAACGTCTGCAGGATGTCGTCGCCGACGAACGGCAGCGGTGACGCTGTCGTCACGTGATCCTCGATCGCCGCCAGTCGCAGCGCCAGGAAAAGCTGGTCGCGCTCTCCCTCCGACAGATCGGCAACCCCCTTGCGTTCATCCCCATAATCGCGATGCACCGCGATCAGCCGCGCCGAGCCGTCGCTGTTCTCGTCAACCTCCAGCCGCGCATATGCCCCGCCGGTGATGGTGCGGAACAAATCCGCGATGCGGGACAGCAGCCCCGTGGTGCCGGCCATCTCCACTTCGGTCAGCGCCGCATCCAGCAACGCGGCGGCAAGCTGCATCAGCGTCGCCTCCTCGGTGATGCGGCGCAGTGCCGCAACGGCCGCCTGCTGATCCGCCGCCGCCTGCGTCGCGGTGTTTTCCGCAGCCTGGCGATCCATCTCCGCCTGCGCAGTGGCGACGCGCGCGGCCAGCGTCTGCGCCTCGCGATTGGCAGCATCGTGCTCTTCGCGCGCACGCTCGATTGCGCCGGGAATGTCGTCCGCGGGTATGGACGCCGCCTCGGTGCGCAACTGCGCCAGGGAATGCCCGTCGCCCGTTGCGAGCAACGCATGCTCGCTGCGGCGCATCGCACCTTGCATCTGCGCCCGCTCGATTGCGAGCGCGACACGCACCTGCGCGGTCTCCACCGAATCACCGCCGATCAGCGCCAGAACCGCGCGAAGCTCGACGCGGCCATCATCGAGCACCTTCTCCTGCCGCGCCACCGCGGCGTCCGCGCGTTTCAGCGCCGCGGCGAGGGTTTCGTGCTGGCGCCCCAACGCACGGTGTTCCGTCAGACGCTGCCGCAGCGCCTGCACTGTCGCAAACGCATCGTCGCCACCCAGGTCCGGCGCCAGCAGCGAAGCAAGATCGGCAGTCGTGGACTGGAAGGATGCGATCTCCTCCCGCATCTCGCGCAGCCTATGCCGCAGGCCGGCACTGGTCTGCTGCTCCTTGTCGAGCTCGTTCAGCAATTCGAGCAATACGACGGTCGTGGCCGGGTCTTCAGTGTCCGGACGCTGCAGTGACCGACGCACCTGGTTCCATTCCAGCATCAACGCATCCAACCCCGCTTCGGCCGCACGCAGCCGCGCCGCCTTGTCGTCGCGCGCATTGCGCTGCGCCAGCAGCCGTTCCTGCAGACGCAGCCGCGTATCGCCGGTGCGCTTGTTCACCTCGATCCGCTCGTCCGCCAGCGCCAGCAGCTCGGTCAGTTCGCCCGCGGGACACCCCGCCAGTTCGGCAAGCAGCCGCTCCGCCCAACCGGCATGTCGTTGTTCTATCGTAACACGTTCCCGCACCGCGTCGGCGAGCGCTGCGTCGGCGTCGATCACCCGCTCGCGTCCGGCTGCCAGTGCGCGCAATTCCGCGATCGATGCGTGCACGGACAACGCGAGATCGGCACAGGCTTGCTGCCACGCGGCGCGCGCCGCATCGCACCGTTCGACAGCCGCCGCATGTGTCGCCTGCGCCGTCGCGACCCGAGCTTCCAAATCGGCAATACGACGCGCCAGATCGGATGCCTGCGCCACCCGCTCGCCTTCGCGGTTGCGGCGGTCCGCCAGATCGTCAGCCGCGGTTACCGCGCGTCCGAATGCCAACGGCAGCGGCAGCTCGCCGGCCCAGCCATGTTCTTCCGCAGCATCGGGCGGATCGGACGCAAACGCGCGCCGATAGATCAGCCGCCAACCGAGGTCGCGATGCGCGCGCGCCGCCCGGATCGCGCTGTCGTCCGGCATGGTCTGTCCGCCGGCGATGTCACGCAGCCGCGTCGCTTCCTGCGCAAGCGCACCGCGCAGTTCGGCAAGCTCCCTCGCGGCCGCGGCGACGGTCGTTTCGGCGGCGGACAATGCCGCGTGCAGCCGGTCGTACGTCTCCAGCGGCAGCACCGGCAACGCAACGAGCGCCTCCGCACCCTGCTGCCATCCGCGCACGCGCATCACCGCATCCGCCAGCTTCGCGCGCCGGTCCGCTACCGTGCGCATCGCATCCTGCATGCGCTGATCCGGCTCCCCTGCCGACCGAATTTCCCGCAGCAGCCGCGCCAGGGCACGCGTGTCGAGCGCAGCCGGCAATGCGGCAAGCGCCGCTTCGGCGGCGTCGAGATCCCGCGTGGCCTGCGTAAGCTCTGGCGGCAATTGCGCCAGCAGGGCTCGCAGCTTTTCGTGGTCGCCTGCGAGGCGGCGCGCCTGCACCACCACCGCACGTGCCGGCACCGCCTCTCCCGCGCGCTCCACCGGCAAGGTCAGGCCGAGCTGACGCAGGATGCCGCCGATGCGGTCTGCCGCGACCGCCAGCTCGGCCTCGCGCTTCGGCCGGTCCAGCGCCGCCTGCCGCGCCACCCCTGCCCGATCGACAAGCTGTTCGATCGCTTCGCCCTGCGCCAGCAACGCCGCGTCGAACACCACACGCGCCGCTTGCTCTGCGATCGGCGATCGGTCGTGTTGCGCGCGTTCGAGGAATTGCTCGGCGCGCAGCAGATCGTCGCGCGCCTTCGCCAGCCGCTCGCCGGCTTCGGCGGGCAGGTCCGGCGCGTCGGGATGGGCATTCAGCCACGCGGCCGCCGCATCATGTTCTGCCAGCACGCCGACGACGCGGCGGATTCGTTCCAGCCGCGCGATGCGCTGCGATGCCGCCTGCGCCAGCTTGTTACAGCGCTCCTGCTCCGCCTGCACATGCGCGATCTCGGTCTGCTGCTTCTCGCGTATCTCCGGTTTCAGCACGGCGTTGGACAGGGTCTGCCGCGTTTCCAGCATACGATCGAGCGACTGATAGAATGGCCGTCCTTGCGACCGCCGCAGCGGCGCCATCGAATCGCGCGTGTTCTGCAATGACTGGTGCACTTGCCGCGCGCGCCGCAAACCGCCCGCGGCGGACAGCAGCGCGTCCGCCACCGACCCGTTCGACGCGAGCAATTCCTCGCCACCCTTGCGCAATCGTTCTGTGTCCAGCACGAACAAACGTTCCGTCAGCGCGCGATCGGCCTCTCCCAGCAGGCCGGCGAGCGCGGCCTGATCGAGCGTCGTCCCGTCAGCCCCGATCAGCGTGTTGCCCTGCCCCTTGCGGCGGCCGAACACCAGATTGCCGGTGCCACATGCGGCTTCGGCCAGCAGCCGCATGCGTCCGTAGCCGTAACGAAATCCCATCGGCGTCTGGCCGTGGATTCCGAACAGCAGATCGCAGAAGGCGGTGCGCAGGATGGACTTGCCGGCGCCGTTCGGTGCGATGAGCAGGTTGATGCGGCCAGGCGTGGGATCGAACGCGATGCGCTGGAAGCGGAAGATGCCGTAGTTCTCCAACGTCAGTGAGAGCAGGCGCATGCGTCAGGACTTGCCATGATGGGACCGTAACGGAGCGCCAGTCGTGCCGTTCGTCATGGCCGGGCGCGACCCCATACGCATCAGGATAAGACGTGCGCCGAGGCGCCGATGCTTTTGTGTCATGGCCGGCGAAGGCCGGCCACCCACGTCTTTGCTGCTCGAAATAAGGAAATACGTCGGTGGCCGGCCGGAGCCTGTCCTCGGGCACGCCTTCGGCGCGACCCGTGGGTGGGCCATGACACATGGAAATTCCATCTCCGCTCGTCGCCTTATCCTGATGCCTATGGGGCGTGGCCCGGCCATCTGCGCTTCAACGAAGCGTGCGTAGCGAAGCAGGCCGGGTCAAGCCCGGCCTGACAATGACATCAGGCCCCGTCCTGACGGGGAAGCCGTGGGCGCGCCTTCAGTGCACCGTCCCGTATGACGGTGCGCCGATACCCGCGCATGTGCATTCCGAGCCTGCCGGCAGGTTTTGCGCGGCCGGGCAGGTATAGGCGCCAGCATAGCAGGTGCCGCCATACCCAGCCGGCGCGGGCGAGTACGCGGGCGGTGCCGCATAAGCGACCGGCGGCGCATAAGCGACCGGCGGCGGCGGGTAATAGGCCGGTGGCGGCGCGTAATAGACGGGCGGCGGCACATAGACCGGTGCCGGATACGCATAGGGCACGCCGAGGCCAAGGCCGATGAACACCCGCGCCTGCGCGGCCGCGGGCAGCGTCAGCGCGGCGGCGCACACCGCAAGTGCCAGCGCGCCGCGCGCACTAATTCGTGATAAAGAAATCATGCCGCAAACTCCCTCAATCTTCGTCCGCCACGCAAGCGGCAGACCGCGGCGCAAATACGGCAAAGGCACGCCGATATTGTACCGCTGTGTAACCCGCCGCGGGTCCCGGCTACGCCAGTCCCTGCGGTGAGCCGGCCAGGTCGTCCAGGATCGGGCATTCCGGCCTGTCGTCGCCGTGGCAGCGCTCGGCCAGCTCCGCCAATGCGGCGCGCATGGTGCGCAGTTCCTCCAGCTTGCGGTCGATGCGGTCGATGTGGTGCAGCGCGATCGCCTTCACATCGCCGCTGGCACGGCCGCGATCACGGTACAGTGTGACGAGCTGCTTCAGGTCGTCGATGGCGAAGCCCAGCCGGCGGGCACGGCCTATGAAGCGCAGCATCGCCACGTCGGAGTCGGTGTAACCGCGGTAGCGGTTGGTATCGCGTGCCGCGGCACCGATCAGACCGATCGATTCGTAGTAACGGATGGTCTTGGCGGGCACGTCCGCCTGATGCGCCGCCTCGCCGATCGTCATCATGCCGCACCTCCCGGCCGCCACAGCCGCAACAGCAGCGCGTTGGACACCACGCTGACCGACGACATGGCCATCGCGCCGCCGGCGATCATCGGGTTGAGCAAGCCAAGCCCGGCCAGCGGGATGCCGATCACATTATACGCGAAGGCCCAGACCAGGTTCTGGCGGATCTTACGATAGGTAGCGCGGCTGACGGCGATGGCGTCGGCGACCAGCAGAGGGTCGGGGCGCATCAGCGTGATCCCGGCCGCCTGGATCGCCACGTCGGCGCCGGACCCCATGGCGATACCGACATCGGCCTGCGCCAGCGCGGGGGCGTCGTTCACGCCGTCGCCCACCATGGCGACACGGTGACCGTCCTGTTGCAGGCGGGCGATCACGGCGGCCTTGTCGCCGGGCAGCACCTCGGCGCGCACGTCGCCGATGCCAAGGGTGGCGGCGACGGCTTCGGCGGTGCGGCGGTTGTCGCCGCTCAGCAGCACGGTGGTCATGCCCATGACCTGCAGACGGCGGATCGCGGCGGCGGCTGTCCGGCGCGGCGGGTCCATTACCGCGATGGCACCGAGCAAAACTGGAGGGTCCAGATCGGCGAGGAACATGACAGTGCGGCCCTGCGATTCCAGCGCTACGGCCGCAGCCTCCAGAGTCACCGGCACCGAACGCGCGGCCATCAGCGCCCGGTTGCCCAGAGCGATGCGGCGACCGCCCACGCTGGCGGTCAGGCCCATGCCGGGTATGCTCTGGAAGTCGGCCAGCGGCGGCAGGACCAGGCCCTCGGCGCGGGCGAGGATTGCGCGGGCCAGCGGGTGCTCGCTGCCCGTCTGCGCGGCGGCGGCCAGGAGCAGCAGCTTCGTCTCGTCCATCGCGGCGGGGAGCATTTCGGTGACCGCGGGGCGGCCCTCGGTCAGCGTGCCGGTCTTGTCCAGCACGACGGTGTCGAGATGCTGTGCCGCCTCCAGCGCCTCGGCGTCGCGGATCAGGATGCCGGCGCGCGCGGCAACGCCGGTGCCGGCCATCAGTGCGGTCGGCGTGGCCAGGCCCAGCGCGCACGGGCAGGCGATCACCAGCACCGCCACCGCGGCGACCAGCCCGGCGGTGAAGCTGCCGCCCGCCAACCACCAGCCAAGCAGCGCGACGAGCGCGCACCCCAGCACGATCGGCACGAACACCGCCGCCACGCGATCGACCAGGCGCTGCACCGGCGCCTTGTGCGACTGCGCGCCCTCCACCAGGGCGATGATGCGGGCCAGGGTCGAATCGGCGCCCACCGCGGTGGTTTCCACCCGCAGCAGGCCGGCGCCGTTGATCGCGCCGCCGGTCGCCGCGTCGCCGGGATGCTTGTCCACTGGCAGGCTCTCGCCGGTCAGCATGCTCTCGTCGGCCTGGCTGTCGCCGGACAGGATGCGGCCGTCGGTGGGGATGCGCTCGCCCGGGCGGACCACCACGATGTCGCCGACGGACACCGCCGCCACCGGCAGTTCCACGGTGCTGCCGTCGGGGTGCTCCACACGCGCCGTCTCCGGCCGCAGCGCCAGCAGGGCGCGGATCGCCGAGCCGGTGGCGCGGCGGGCGCGCGCCTCCAGCCAGCGGCCGAACAACACCAGGGTGACGACCACCGCCGCGGCGTCGAAATAGCTGCCCGGCGCGCCGGTCGCGACCTGGACGACGCTGAACCCATAGGCCGCCGAGGTGCCGAGCGACACCAGCAGGTCCATGTTCCCAGCACCGGCGCGCACTGCCTTCCACGCCGCGACATAGAACCGGGCGCCGAGCACGAACTGCACCGGCGTCGCCAGCGCCAGCGCCAGCCAGCCGGGCAGGGGCACGCCGAACATCGGCAGGGTCAGCGGCGCAGACAGGACCGCCGCGGCGACCACCTGCCAGACCTGCCGGCGCAGCCTTGCCGCGTCCGCCGCCTCGGCCGCGCGCGCCTGGTCGGCGTTGCCGGTCAGCAATTCCGCGTCGTAGCCGGCGTCGCGTACCGCCTCGATCAGCGCCGCGGGGCGCAGCAGGCCGCCGATGCCCTCGACCGTCGCACGCTCTGTCGCGAGATTGACCTCGGCGCGGCGCACCCCCGGCACGCCGGACAGCGCCTTTTCCACCCGGTTGACGCAGGTGGCGCAGGTCATGCCGCGGATCGCCAGTTGCCGGCGTTCCGGTCGGATGTCGTAGCCGGCATCGGTGATCGCTTCCGCGAGTTGCGCGGCGGTGGTCTGGCGCGGATCGAAGCGCACATCCGCTTGCTCCTGCGCCAGGTTGACCGTGGCGGCGACGCCGGGCAGCGCGTTCAGCGCGCGCTCCACGCGGTTGACGCAGGTCGCGCAGGTCATGCCGGCGATCGGCAGCCGGACATGTTCTGGCGCGGCGGTGGGTTCGACGAGGGCGTCCATGGCAGGCGGCCTAGGCGGCCAGCAGCTCCGCGCCATAGCCGGCCTTGCGCACGGCGGCGGTAAGCGCGGCGGGATCGGCGGCGCCCTGCACATCGGCGCAACCGGCTTCCAGGTTCACGCGAACCTTCGCCGCGCCGGGTACGCGAGACAGCACGCGGGTAACGGCGTTGACGCAGCCCTGGCAGGTCATGCCGGTCACCGCGAGCCGGGTCTGTTGCGCACTGGCTGACATGGCGGCACGTCCTTCGGCGATGGTCGCCCACAGATGGGGATTACCAGCGCTGGAAGGTCAAGGGCGGTGCAGGGCCGCCCCGCCCTGGATGCAACGGCTGTGATGCTAGTCCAAGGCGTCCCCCCTCCCCTTGAGGGAGGGGGACAGGGGGAGGGGTAAATACAGCCGCCGCGCCTGGGGCGGACGCTCCCCACCCCCAGGCCCCCACCC
>DASXFW010000049.1:0-19673 GCA_036489395.1 Acetobacteraceae bacterium
CTAAGTACTCCATTTCATAAATACGGTGACGCATTCTGGGGGCGACTCGGGCTGTCATGACAAGGTCGTCCTCGCCGGGAGGATGCGTCATGCCAATGAGAAGCCCGTACGTGATCCACCTGACCAAGGGCGAGCGCGCAGAACTGCTTGCTCGATCCAGAGAATACGCGTCACCGTATCGTGACGTTGTCCGCGCGAAGATCGTGCTGCTGGCGAGTCAGGGTCTCGGGAACGCCAGCATTGCGGAACATCTCGACACACCACGTCAGATTGTCAGCAAGTGGCGCCGGCGTTTTCACGATGAGCGTCTCGCCGGTCTCGACGAACTTCCACGAAGCGGGCGTCCAGCCCGCTTTTCCCCCCAGGATCATCGTTGCGATCAAGGCGTTGGCTTGTGAGTTGCCGTCACGCCGGGGTCTGCCGTTGGCCCGCTGGTCGGTCTCCGAGTTGCGCCAGGCAGCGATGGCGAGCGGCATCGTCGCGAAAATCAGCGGCACCACTCTATGGCGCTGGCTCAGCCAGGATGCGTTGCGCCCCTGGAGGCATCGTACCTGGATCTTTCCACGCGACCGGCAATTCGCTCGCAAGGCTGGCCGCGTTCTCGATCTCTACCAGCGCCGGTGGCGCGGCTCCGCACTGGGGCCACGTGATTACGTACTCTCCACCGATGAGAAGACCAGCATCCAGGCCAGACGGCGCAAACATCAGTCATTGGCTCCCGCGCCGGGGCGTCCGCTCCGTGTCGAGCACGAATACGCGCGAGCCGGCGCGTTGGCTTATCTCGCCGCCTGGGATGTACATCGCGCCAGGCTGTTCGGGCGTTGCGAGCGCAAGACTGGCATCGCCCCGTTCGAGCGCCTTGTCGCGCAGGTCATGGGCCGGGAGCCGTATCGTTCGGCGCGCCGTGTGTTCTTTGTCGCCGACAATGGCTCCTCCCACCGCGGGCCGCGGGCGGCACACCGCCTCAAAGCCAAATGGCCGAATGCCATTCTGGTTCACACGCCGATCCACGCCAGCTGGCTGAACCAAATCGAGGTCTACTTCTCCATCGTTGAGCGTAAGCTGCTCACACCAAGCGATTTCTCAGACCTGGGTGCGCTCAGGCGGGGTCTGATGGCTTTCCAAAGCCGCTATCAGCGAGCCGCGAAACCGTTCAAATGGACTTTCACGCGTCGCGATCTTCACGTGCTCATCGCCAAACTCAGGTCGCATAACGCCTCACGACCCTGACAATCGACAAAAAATGCGTCACCGTATTTACGAATCGGGGTACTAAGTCTTGATGATCGTCTCGCGGAGAAACACATTGGGTACTGTGTGGCTGCGGACCATCCGCGAGTTACGCTCGGCCCCCTGAGGAGAAACCAGCCAGTCATGGCCGCAGCACCCGTAGACACGGCCACGGAAGCCCGGCGGCGCTTCCCTCGGAGTGCCTATTCCGCCTCTTCACCCCAACACCCGCGCAGCCTCGCCCTGCCTGGACAGCAGGGCGACGGCCTTCTTGTCGAAGGACACGAATGTTTCGCCGCCCAGCCAGGCCCCCTCGTAGGCGATCGCGCCATCGGCAAAATCGCCGCCGGCCTCGAGGACGGCAAGGCCAAGCTCGGCCGCCGGCCTGTTCACCACCACATTGCCCACATTCAGCAGACTGCGAACGGCCGTCGCCACGTCATCCTTTGGCAGTTTGGCGCCCTGCCGAAGCACCCAGACCAACTCGCACAGACACGGCAATGGCACGGCGATCAGCGACGCTTCCTGCAGCAGTTTTCTGGCTGCGCGAGATTGCGCGGGATCATCGTTCAACACGGCCCGCGCGAGCACATTGGTGTCAACGGAGATCTTCATGCCTGATCCAGGTTGCCCGCCCAGCCCGCGGCCGCAATCCGGTTCATGTCCTCGATTGACAGCGGTTTCCTGCGCTTCACCTTGCCGTCGAGGCAGTGCAGGAAACCGTCGATCGTTCCGGTCGGCCGCGCCGCCCGTACGCGCAGCTCCCCGCCCGGCACCTTCTCGAAGTCGGCCCGTTCACCGGGCTTGATGCCCAGGTGCTGCAGCAAGTCGCGCTTGAGCGTGACCTGGCCTTTCGCGGTAACGGTGAGAGAAGCCATGACGATCTCCATTGGCGCTCGCTGGCAGGTAATGTAAATCATCATTACCGTCAACCCCTCGACCGTGCAGGCGGGCCGGTCGGTGGATCCGTGCCATCACGGGCGAACTTCTGCCGCCATGGCGCCCGTGATAGCGCATGCCGGGAGCCGGCGGGCGCCAACCTGCGTGGAGCACGACGGGATGACGATGCAGCAACCCATGTCGCTTTTCTTACCGCCTGGCGAGTAAGGTCGGACGCCAGGCCGTGCCAACCACATGTGCCGCCGGATCGATCCGACGTATCGTGGCTGCGCGTTTCGCAATGCAATGAAGGGGAGCGAACATGGGAAGGCTCGACGGCAAGGTCGCAGCGGTGACAGGCGGGGCATCGGGGATCGGTGAGGCGACGGTCCGGCGGTTCGTCGCCGAAGGCGCGAGCGTGGCATTCTGCGATCGGGATGCGGAGCGTGGTCAGCGCGTGGCGGCCGAACTCGAGGCCGCCGGCGCCAAGGTCGCCTTCTCGCAGGCTGACGTTGGGACCGAGGCCGCATGCCTCGGCTTCGTCAACGGTGCCCTGCAGAAATTCGGGCGCCTCGACATCCTCATCAACAATGCCGGCATCCGCAAATACGAGAAGGTGGACGAGGCGAGCGCGGCAAGCTGGAACGAGATCCTCAGCGTCAACCTGATGAGCTACGTGTTCTGTGCCAAGGCGGCGGTGCCGCTGATGCGCCAGGGCGGGGGCGGCGCCATTGTTAACACCGCCTCCGTACGTTCCGTGGTCGCCGGCGGCGGCAACCTGCAATACGACACCACCAAGGCCGCGGTCGCGGGCTTGACGCGGGGGCTCGCCGCCGACCACGCGACGGACGGCATTCGGGTGAACGCCGTTGGCCCTGGCCCGATCTTCACGCCGTTCCATGCGCGCCGCATCGCCGCCGCCGGCGAGACGGTGGAGCAATACAACGCCAAGGCCGCACAAGGCACCATGCTGAGGCGCCCGGGCAGGGCGGAGGAGGTCGCCGCCGCGATCTTGTTCCTGGCCTCCGACGATGCGTCCTACGTCACCGGCGCGCTGCTGTTCGTGGATGGCGGCATGACGGCGATGTGAGCGGGCGGGCGGCGATCGCGGTCCATGAGCGGCTCCTGGTTTCCTCTGGACCGTGAAGCTTGCATCCCAGTTGGCTGGCTCCTCAGCACACCTCACGTGAGCTACACTGGTGCCAACGAAAGGGTGCACGATGTCACAGATCGTCCTCGACGCGGAAGCTGGCTAGGTCTCGGCCGAACTCGCCCGCCGCGGCATTCCGTCGCACACCCGGGTGCATGTATTGGTCGAGGTGGCTCCGGACGGTGAACTTCCGATGACCGCGATTGCGCGGGCCGGAAAGGAGCTCGACTGGCTTGACGAAGAGCCTGAACTCTACTCCGACGCCGACCTGAAGGCCCGCATAAGACCCGTGCATAAGACCCGTAATTGTCTTCCCATAACGACAGCGATAAGCTCGAGCGAATCTCTGCCCCGGGGGAGCCTGACTTTGAAAATCTACCAGATCGCACTTGAGGATAAACGATCCTCCTGGTTCAGGCGCACGGGCGGCGAGGTGTGGGATGGTTACAAGCGGCTGCCGCCCCTGCCCAAGGCGGCCGCCGCTACCTTGGCGGCCGTTGCCGTCGCCGTGGCGGCGGCGGCAGACACTGCCGTCGTGGCCGTCGTGGCGGCCGGCGCCACCGTGGTGGTAGTCGCGAAGTCGGCGGTAGATTATTTCGTCGGGAGTGGCGTTAGCGTCGAGCAGATCCGCAGCAAAAAGGCGTTGCACGACTTCGCCGAATATCACGGCGATGACTGGTGCGGGAACGGCACGTTCTACATCGAGCATCCCAAGCGCCCTGGCCGCCTCGTTCTGGCGGCGAGCTTTCACCGCGCCATGGCAGATGAGCAGATGGCCGATCTGCTGGCTTTCTACCGTTCGAAGTTTCCCGTGCGATCCATTTCCATCCGTATGGAGAATCGCAAATTTGGCGTCGTCGTCGGCGCGACCGGGGGCGGGCCATTCTCCGCCAAAGCCATGATGCACGATGAACGCGTGCTGCGCATCGCAGAAAACTACGACCCCGCCGAGCTTGTCCCCCTTACGGAGCAGCTAGTCTGGCTGGACGAGTTCAAGTCCCTCCAGAGCGGCGCCCGGCGTACAAGCGGCGGCACCACCAGCTTCACCGGCGCCCATTCCCTGGCATTCGGGCTTGAGGCCGGCATTTCCGGGGCTTTCGGCATAGAGGCGGGCTGGTGCTCCGAGTTCCAACTGAGCATAGAGGTGGCCTTCGAAGCCGCCTAAAACAGCATCTTCCGCCCAACCAAATTCCCCGGCGGGCGCGCCAAATGGTCGCCCCCCTCCTGTCACCCGGGCTTGTCGCTCTGAACTACCAGAGTGACCGATGCGCGGCCCGACCGACACCGCAACGACGAGTGCCTTGCCGTCACGCCACCTTCGCCTGCCCCACTATCCCCACCAGCGCGCTCAGCGTGTCGCGTGCAAACCGCAACCGGCGTCGCCACGTCCATCTCGCGTGAGATCGCCAGCTTGTGGTCCGGATCCAGCCGGCGCGCTGAGTGTTCCTGTTCGGCAGCATCATTCGTGCTCGATTTCCATTCATCGACCTCTCGGGCGACAAGCGCCACACCCTGGAGAGAACGCCCGGATTGTGCGTCACCAGCACAGTCTGGCTCGGCAGTCCGGCCGGTCAACCGGCCAGGTAGTTGGCGGGCCGGACAATGGGAATTCCGCGCCACGGATGACGCACCAACAGGTCCTGATCGCCTGATACGATCGTGGAAGCCTGAGCTACCAGCGCGAGTTCGAGATACATGTTGTCGTCCGGATCGCGGCAATCTGCCACGCGCACGACGGGTAGGAACCACTCGGTTCCTGAAATCAACTGATCCAGCAGTTCGGCGCGAAGCGCGGAATCCACAAACCGTGCCAGCGTCAGGCGATGCAGAACTGCGTCTACTTCATCGAACACCGCTTGTGACATCGCCAGCCGATCGGTGGTACGAGCCAGATCGAACGCTCGGTACGGAACACCGCCGGCGTTCATCGCCGCGCTGACGAACACCGAGGCATCGATGACGATCAGCGGGCGCGCTCGGACTTGTGGGCCGCGAGTTCGGCTTCAAGGATTTCCGGAGTCAGGCCCTTCGCCTTGGCGTCGTCTGACAGTCGCTGCATGGCATCGAGCAGGGGGTCCTGGCCGGGGTATGGGCGCAGGATGCGGCTGACGATGCGACCGATCGCCTCGCGCTTGCGAGCGTCCTGCAGCGCCGCGGCGGCTTCGGGTTCGACGGGGAATGGTAACATCGATGGTGCTGGGCATGCGGGCCTCCGATCGCACGTTAGCGAAAGACGCCGAGGCAGGGAATGCGGGCGGGCCTTGCCGAACGGCATTCGGGTGAACGCCGTCGGTCCTGGCTCGATCTTCACGCGGTTCCATGCGCGCCGCATCGCGGCGGCCGGCGAGACCGTGGAGCAATACAATGCCAAGGCCGCACAAGGCACCATGCTGAAGCGCCCGGGCCGGGCCGAGGAGGTCGCCGCCGCAATCTTGTTCCTGGCCTCCGACGATGCCTCCTACGTCACCGGGGCGCTGCTGTTCGTGGACGGCGGCATGACGGCGATGTGAGGAATTTCAGGCCCACGCCACCTTCGTCACACGCCCTTCTTACCAAAGCCACGCGGTGCGTCCGCGACGCGATCAGGATCCCCGAATCGTCGCGCTGTTGCCACCGCGTCGAGGGAGGCGGTCGCGTTCGGCACGCTCCTCTCGAGGTCTGATCGCGCCGTGATTTGTTGTCCGAAATGCGGGCGATCGTCTCCTCCGGCGTCATGCATGGACGTTGCCGGCATGGGCGTTGCCGGGATGGGCATTGCCAGCGGGGCGCGGTAGCGTGCGCGGCGCCGCGTCGCGTCCTGAAGCATTGCCGCGGCCTCGGCGGGACGCACGGACAAAACGAAGCCGGGAATAACCATCCTACGGCTCGAACCCTTGTAACGCAGCCGGATCACCAATCCGGTCGCCGTCCTGCGAATGGGTATGATGCCCATCACGCGCACAACGCGCTGACTGATCAGGACGGCTTCCACGGCTTCCCAGGGCACCAGCCGCGACCTGGTCAGCGTCCGCACCAGGATCTGACGATCGTCCCACGCAAGCGCAGTCAGATCGCTTTTCATGCCCATGAGCATCGGCCTGATGCCGCCCAGCAGCGCGAGCGCCACGACCGCCAGAATCAGCACGTTGATCTGGATATGCCAATGGAATTGGCCATTGAACGCGAAGGCCACCAGCATGAACAGCGGAAACAGCGCCACCGTGTTGAGCAACAATCTCGCGCGGCTGTAACAAATAACCGATCCGCCGCGCGCGCCGATCCCGCCGTCGCGCGGAAGATTATCGTGGCTTGCCCCTGATTCTTGCCGGCTGCCCGAACTGGCTTTGTCCGGCATCGACCAGGACCCGGAAGAGTTCGGCCGCGCGCCCCCGAACGCAACGCGTGCATTCCGTAGCGTGACCCAGCCAAACAACAGGCTGCAACCCAGCGCGCCGACGGCCATGGGACTATTGCCAGTCAAACCAGCGACCAGCGCGGCGCACCCTGACATGATAGCGAGCATGCCGCAATAAATCGCGCCGATCATGGCGCGGCCCCTGTTCACTCCGGAACTGAAGCCCGACAGGGACGTGGACGCGGCGCCGCCAAACCGGCGGGCGGCTTTGACCGTACGATCTTCGCTGTCGCGGTATAAGTCGCCGGCTGGCTTGCTGATCATCTCAGGCGCTCGTCAGTTCGTCCCGAAGGGCGGCGAGGCGGCCCGTGATCGCCGCGCGCCTGCGCATTACGTCGATCTCGGCGACGCGATTGGTCGTTTCGACATCACCGCGAGCCAGGGCAACGCCGCCGGCGCCAACCAAGGCACGCTGAAAAGCTGCTTCGGCGTTGCGGACGCGTTGCTCGATGTCGGGCCGGACCCGTGTCGGACCGTCGCCACCCGACCTGGCGTCCCGCCGCGCGCCGAGGAAATCCGCCAGCGCCTGCTCCATCTCCGTCTTCCGTGCCGCGAGCCCGGCCACATTCTCGGCCAGACGGGTCGCTTCCTCCTGGGCGGCGGCCTGCACCGCCTCAAGTTTCTCCGCTTCGTCCTCGCACTCCAACTGCCTGGTCAGCGCCGCCTCGGCCAGGTCGGCGCGGTCGGCGCCGAGTGCAAAGCGCGCTCTGTCCTGAAGTTCCGCGGCCCTTTCCCGCAACATTTTCTGCTGCCGGGTTGCCAGAAGACGGCGGGATACGGCCTCCTCATGGTCGGCCCGCGCCAGATCGTTGGCGCGATCGATCTCGCGGATCGTCTCGCGCATGACGCGCTCGCTCCCCGCGACTTCCATGCGATCGACGGCATCCTGGACCGTCGATGAAAACAGGCGGGCGAGCCGCTTATGAATTGCCTCGACCATGTGCTGTCGTTCCCTTCTTCCGGATACCCTGGCGGTCAGGTTAGAGTCGGTTCCGTTGCAGTATGGTTTCGCTGCGCACCGCCAGTCATGGTCAGCCGCCGCGCGGGCCCCGTTCGATCAAAATTCGCGCCGCCCGAAGTGTAACGCTGTTGATAGTTTCGTCGAGGTTAGAATCCGGACCAGGCCGGCGACAAACTATCCGTTGACGGCAGAACACGCATCGCATGACCGCGCCGGAGTGTGACCCATGTCCTTCATGTTAGCGTTCGGGCTTTCATTGGTGGCTGCGATGGTCTTCGCAGGCTGGGTCGTCCTCACGGCCGGCAACCGCCTTGCCTCCCTCAACGCGCGGTGCGAGACGGCTTTCGCCGACATCGACGTTCATTTGAAACGCCGATACGACCTGATCCCTGGCCTGACGGAATGTGTCAGGGGTTTCGCCGCGCATGAAGCGCGCATCCTTGGCGAGGTGGTCGAGGCGCGCAAGGCCAGTCTGGCGATCGTGCCGGAAGCCCGCGCGCAGGTCGAGGCGACGCTTGGACGCAGGGTCGGCGCGGTCCTGTCGCTCGCCGAGAAATACCCGGACCTGGCCGCCTCGCCGCACTTCCGCGAACTGCGCCAGGAACTGGTCGCGACGGAAGAGCGCATCACGGCGTCCCGCAGATTCTACAATCTCGCGATCGGCGAGTACAACGCCACGCTGGCGCGATTCCCCGGTAGCCTCGTGGCCGCCCGCCGCCGCCTCGCGGAACGTCGTCCGTACGACCTGGGCAGCGAACGCATCGTGCTCGACGAGCCGGCCGCGATCCGTTTCTGAATTTCCTCGCGCCAACGGCAAACCATCCATGCGCGTGAACGGACTGTTTGGCTGGGTCGAATACAACAACACCCGCTCGATCGCGCTGCTGTTGGGTTTCGTTCTGCTGATGCAGCCGCTCGCGGCGATCGCCTTGTTTGTGCCGCTGCTTTATGCCGACCCGACGCACGCGCCCTCGATACATTCGGCCGGCTATGTCATTCGATACGCTCCCATTGTCACGCTCGCCGCCGCGGCGGTGTTCGTCATGCAGATGTGGTGGCATCTGAAGATTGTCCGCCGGGAAACCGCATTCAACTTCGTTGATAATGACGACGAACCCCGGCTGTGCGCGCTGGTCGAACCGCTGGCGATCGCGGCGGGCGTCCCCACGCCTTATGTCGGCGTCATCGACAGCCCGGCCATGAACGCGTTCGCCTGCGGCGTGAGCCGCAAAGCCTCGGTGGTCGTATTCACCCGTGGTATCGTCGATGGCCTTGACGACGACGAGTTGTCGTCGGTGATCGCGCATGAGCTGGTGCACCTGCGTAATGGCGACACGCGGCTGATCGCGGCCGCCAACGTGTTCGTACGCATCAACGCGCTGATCGATGGCTCCAGCGGCTGGAAGCCGCGGCGCTATCGGACCCTCATCCCTTTGCTGGTCCTGCCTGGCTTGTTCTTGGTCTATCTTGGTATCGCGCTGCTGTCGCAACTGTGCCTGCGTTTGGGCTTCGCGTCGCGCCTGCTGATTTCGTCGGCACGTGAATTCATCGCCGATGCTGAAGCGGTTCGCCTGACGCAGCACCCTTCCGCTTTCGTATCGGCATTGCGGCGCATCGAGGGCAATGGCGCGCTTCCTGGCCTCAAATTCGAGCAGGACGCGATGATGTTCGAGGGCACGACGAAAGGCCGGCTCTCCACCCACCCGTCCATCATGGACCGCGTTCAAGCTATCGTGGCGACGACCGGCCAGATGGCGCTCGACGCGCGCCCCCAACGGGACACGCGCGCCCAACGGGACACGCGCGCCAGCACGGGCTTTCCTTCAGGCGGCTTTGGCCCCGTGGCCGGAGAGTCATGGAACAGAGACGCTCTGGAACGGGCCGCCGTGTTCGGCGCCGCACCGCGGGCGAGTCTCCTGAAGGCGTTGCGTCAGGCCGGCGACGACCGCCTCATCCTCGGCCTGCGCTGGGACATCGCGCTTGCCATGTTGGCAACGTTCGTGGTCGCCATGGCAATTCATCATGGCGACATCCAGGGGGGATTGGGCCCGCTGGGGCAGGTATTCTGGCGTCCCGAGCTCCTGGCCTCCCTGCGGGACAAGGTCCAGGGCTGCGATAACGGGTTTGCGCGAGGTCCGCACGGCCAGAGCGCGCCGACCGAGCCCTGCGACGGCCTCGCGGCGTTCCTCACCGCCAAGGGCGGCGACACCACGCGAGGCATGCGGCTGCTGAGCGATTCCGACATGGCGATGGCGAGCCAGGGCAAACCTGCCCGGCGATCCTTGTCTCATGTCGGTTTCATGACCATGAGAAGAGGCGAAAAATCCCCGACGGATCTTCGCGCGACCGATCTGATGCCGTCCTATGCATTACCGGTGCACGAGGTCTGGCTGCGGCTGACCCGGGGCAACATCGCCACGTTTCTGCGCGCGCTTCAATGCGGCATCCTGGTGCATGCTCATGTCGGTGGCGCTATGGACCAGACCGTGACGTGGTCGATCACGAGCGAAACGGTCGAGCAACTTCGGTTGACCGCGACACTCACTGCCGACGGCGCAGAGGCGACAAGGATCTCGCTCGCCATCGCGGATTTTGAGAAGACAGTCCCCGTGTCGGACAGCAGGCCGTCGAGCGGGTCACCGTACCCCGTGATGTTCCGTCCTGCGCTCATTCCGCCGGTGCGCCCCTTCTTCGCGGAGGCCATCAACGCGATTCTGCAAGGCCGTTCGTTCCAGACCAGCCGCGTCAATTCTCCTCCGGCGCTGGAGCCGGGTCCGAAAATGACCGCCGAAATCTGCGCCTCGCAGCGGAGCCGATTGGGCGGCGGGGCGCGTTTCAGCATCAACGACAGGCCGCTCCGGCCATGATGTCGCTTTTCGACTTCTCGATGGCGCCGTTCAGCAGAACGAAATTCGCCGCCTACATGCTGGGGCTCGCGGCCATCACGCTCGCGGCACTCATGCCCGTCGGCCCGCACGCGGCCGCACCGAAGCAGGACGGCCCGGCGACGCAAGGCGCCGTGTTCGATCTGCTGCGGTTTGGCACACCGTCCGATGAGGTTCTGGATGATTTGCCCGCCGTCGGCATCCCCTGGTTCATGCGCGCCGCCGGCGTAACGACCCGGGCCGGCGCGAGCGATCCGGGTCAGTTGGTCACGACGCTGATCTGGAACGGCAAGAATGTCGGGCGCTTTATCGAACGTGTGGAGCCGATCGACGAAGATCGCACGCGTCTCTGGCTCACCTTTGAACCGGACGATATGGCACTGGTACGGCGCCTCGCCGCGCGCATCGACAGCAAGCTTGATCCGGTGACGCTGCTGCGCGTTACGTTGACGGAACATGTGCGCTCCAGCATGGCCGGCGACAGTTTCCGATCGAGCGTGCTGGAGCCTGGCTCGCCTCGAAACCGGCTGGACGCGGCCGCCAGTGCGCTGAGGGGCGAGCAGCGTCTTGATACGGACAATTTTCCGCTAACGCCTGACGAGATCGAGGCGGCCGGCATACGGCGGGCCTATCGTGACGAGGCGAAACGCGCCGGCGCAACCGCGCCGAGGCTCTGATCAACGCGCGGTGCCGCCACGATCTTGGTCCTGGCCTCCGACGATGCCTCCTGCGTCGCCGGGCGCTGGATTATGCGTCCGGACGCCCCCCCTTCGAATGCGGATGCTGCCACAAAACCGCCGGTCCACTCCGGACGAACAACCCGCTCCATCGCCCTGAGTCGCTGTCGCTTGACCAGGGCGCCCGGGTCGCCGGTAATCGACCAGGACCGCGCCGTCCGGGAGCAGGAGACACACCATGCCGACCGTCCATCCGCAGCTACAGAAAGCTCGCGATCTTTTGCCGCTGATCGCCGCGGCCGCCGATGAAAACGACGACATCCGAAAGCTCACCAGGCCCGTCGTTGAAGCCCTGATCGATGGCGGGTTCTTCACCATGTTGAAGACCAAATCCGTAGGTGGAATGGAGCTGAAGCCCTCGATCTTCGCCCAGGTGACCGAGGCGATCGCGAGCGCCGACGGATCGACCGGCTGGGTCGTGTGTCAAAGCAACGGTTGCTCCACCACCAGCGCGTATCTCGATCCGCACATGGCCCAGGAGATTTTCGGCCGGCCGGACGGGATCGTCGCGTGGGGACCGCCGGGTTCGCCGTATGAGGCGACACCGGTCGAAGGCGGCTATCGCATCACCGGCAAATGGCGCTTCATGAGCGGCAGCCAGAACGCGACCTGGCTGGGTGCGCATCTGCGGGTGGCGGGCACCAAGGAAACCAAGACCTTCCTGTATCCCAAATCGAGCGCCACGTTCCACGATATCTGGCACACGCTGGGCCTGCGCGGCACGGCCAGCAACGAGTATTCCGTCAACGATCTGTTCATTCCGCACGAGCGCGCCATCTATCGCGACGATCCGCGCGACCGCCGATCCGACAGCCCGCTGTATCGTTTCACCAGCAACCAGCTCTATTCGATCGGATTCGGCGGCGTCGCGCTTGGCATCGCGCGGGGCACGATGGACGCATTCCTGGCGCTGCCGCCGGAAAAGACCCGCCGCGGCGCGGGCAAGCCGATGGTGGAGAACAACGTCGTCCAGTCGCACGTGGCGCAGTCCGAGGCGCGATGGCGCTCCGCGCGCTATTTCCTGCACGCTACGGCGGACGAGGCGTTGGAAACAATCGAGGAATGCGGCGCGATGGCGCTGGATCAGCGCACCCGGCTGCGCCTCGCCTCCACCTGGGCCATTCAGTCGTCACGGAAGATCGTCAACACGCTGTTTCACGACTGCGGCTCGATGTCGGTGTTCGAGGAAAACCCGTTCGAACGGCGTCTGCGCGATATCGACACGGTCGCGCAACAGGGCCAGGGGCGGATACTGCACTACGAGACGGTCGGTCAGGTGATGCTTGGTCTGATGCCGGAGAACATCTTCTGAGCGGGAATCTGCGTTCACCGAAGCCCGGGGAAAGGGGGGGCCGGATTTTATGTTGGATCGGTGGGACAACTTCTTCGTCATGGTGGGCAGCGGAGCGGCGGCGCTTGCCGGTTTGATTTTCGTCGCGATGTCGATCAAACCCGAAGTCATTATCCGAAACACGACACATAAAAACCGGGCAATCAATATGCTATCCGGGTTCACTGCTGTTTTCATGGCATGCAGTTTTGCGCTTATCGGAAATCAAGACGTTCGAGCGCTCGGCCTTGAGTGGCTCGTGCTCTGGCTTATCGCAACAGCCATCTTCATCAGGGGCTATGTTGTAGCGATCAGAGCAGGCGTGAGCTTTATCGGACTGAATGTGCCTCGGCTTGGCGGGGGCACGCTGTGTTACGTCGCGGAAGTTGTAGGGGCGGTTTTTCTTATTCTCGGATATGCTGCAGGGCTTTATATCGCCGCGATTGGAACCGTTGTCTTGTTCGCATTCCTTATTTCAGGCGCATGGCTCCTTATCATCGGGGTTTATGAAGATCAAACCAAGTGATGATATTTGACACTCGCTGTCTATCGCTGTTGGCGCGCGTTCCAAGTGGTCATGACCCGAGTGTCCGGCTGTGGTGCGCGTCGCTGGGAAGCGGAGTCTTCAGCCTTCCACCCTCACGCGCCGGTCCGCTCGGATGGTCTCGGCGAATTTCGGGCGGGTGCGCACCCCGGCGAGCTCTGTGTCCACCGGGGTGGACAAGGCGCATACGTCGATCTGGCCGCGACACAAGTCGTCCGCTTTTCCGGTCTGCGCCTCGGAAGCAGACGGTGCGCTTCCCACCCAGCGCCTCAATCCACGCCCGCCCCGCACCCCGGGCCGGTTGGATCGTGGCGCGCCAACCCCCGCCGTGATACCGTCCCGCCATGGACACAGCGGCCCGCGACACCCACTTCCTCGATGCTGACGCCTTCCTGCGCACGGACCAGTCCGAATTCGGCAGGGCCTGGCGCTACGAGCTTGTCCGCGGCCGGATCGTCGCGCACGCGGCCCCCAGTTCCGACCATGGCATCATCCTCGCCAACCTTGCGCGCGAACTCGGCAACCGCCTGAAGGATCATCGCGAGTGCTGGCCGGAAGTCGGCAGCGGCGCGGCATCACGCTACGAACAGCGAGACACGGCGCGCATTCCCGACGCCATGATCCGCTCTGGCAAGCATCCTCGTGTCATGTTCGATGTCGTTTCTCCATCGGAACCGCATCATAAACGGGACCTGCGGCGGTCCGATCTGCAGGCCGTCGAGGGCGTGCAGGAGATTGTTGAGATCTACCAGGACGAAATGCTGGCGCATGCCTATCGCCGCCAGGAGGCCGGGTGGGTGTTCCAATCGATCGCCGGAGCGGAAGCCGAGATCGCGCTCCCCAGCGTCGGCATCGGCGTCAAGCTGGCGGCGCTTTATCTACGGATCGAGCTTGCTGCGCCCGGCGAGCAGCCGAGTGCGACCGAACCCTGACCGCGCCCGCTGGCCGGCCATTCCCCTGCCCAATGCCCCCAAAATCACCCCGCCCCGCCCCAGAACGCCGGCTCGGGCAGATGGATCGTGCTCCCCTCATACCGTAGCCCCGGAACCCGATCGGACGCCAAGAACAACGGCCCATCGAGATCGACCATCTCGGCCCCCTGCGCGACGAGCAGCGCCGGCGCGACCCCAAGCGACGTGCCGATCGTGCCGCCAACCATAACCCGCAAGCCGCGCCGCTTCGCTGCCGCCGCCAGCGCGAGCGCCTCGGTCAGCCCGCCCGCCTTGTCGAGCTTGATCGTGACGGCCTGGTATTTCCCCTCCAGCCGGTCGAGATCGGCAACCGTCCGGCAGGATTCGTCGGCGCAGATCGGGATCGGACTCGCCAACCCCGCCAGCGCATCGTCAGCGTCGGCCGGCAGCGGCTGCTCGATCAGCGCGACCCTGCAATCGACCAGCGCCGGCAACAACACGCCAAGCTGGCGCTCATTCCAGCCCTCACACGCATCGACAATCAGGCGCGCCGCCGGCGCCGCCTGCCGCACCGCCCGCACATGTTCCACAGCGCCGGCGCCGCCCAGTTCCAATCGCAGCACTGGCCAGGTGCAATGGGCCGCCGCCACCTCCGCCATCCTGCCCGGCGCATCGAACGCAAGCGTGCAGGCCGTCACGACCGGCGCCACCGTGCCAAGCCCGACCAGTTCCGCGACGCTGCGATAAGCGCGCTTCGCATCCATGTCCCAGAATGCGCAGTCGAGCGCATTGCGCGCCGCGCCCGGCGGCAGCGCGCGTTGCAGTGTGTCGCGGTCGAGCCCGGAGAAGATCGCGCCTTTCATCGCCTCAAGCATGGCGACGACGCTGTCGATGCTCTCGCCGTAGCGCCGCACCGGCACGCCTTCGCCGCGGCCGCGTGATTCAACGTCGGAGATTTCGGCAACCACGACCTCGACCGTGGTCTGCACCCCGTGCGCGGTCGTCAACGGTCGCGCAAGCGGCCACGCGCGGCGGGTGACCGTCAGTCGTTGAGGATGTGGCGCCATGTCTGTCTCAATCCTTTCGGCGATTTGCGACGCAATGCGATCTGATACAGCGCATTGGCCTCCATCTGCGACACGGAGGAAATCGGCCCGCAAGTGCAGGTCCCCAGCCGCCCCGACCAGCATGCCTGTCCCGCCCACACCCTCCACTGGGCACTGGCTTTGCCATTTCCCGCGAAAGTCGTGGTAATCGCCTTGCCGAAGGAGCTAAGCACCGTATCCGGCGCCACCGCTGGCGCCGCTCACATTCAACCGGACCACCGCTCCATGCCGATGCGGCTGCCGCGCACCGATGCAGCATAAGCTCGTCCGGCAACTGCTGAATGCGGCGATCTTCGTTATCCCCGCCGCCGTTCTGATCGGGCTGACCTGGTTCGGCACGCTGAGCGCGATTTCGGCACAGCGGCAGGTGGCGCTGGACCGCATGACCGCCCGCGCCGAGAACCAGGCCACCAATTTCGCCTCGGAGATCGATCGCCAGTTCCTCGTGCTCGATCAGACCCTGCGCATCATGGCCGGCGCCTGGGAGGCAGATCCGACACATTTCAACCTGCAGGACTGGCACGACCGCGCCGTCGCGCTGAAGGGCATCAGCGTCGATATGCTGATGGCGGACGACCACGGCCGCGTCATCCAGTCCACCATCCCCGAGGCGGTCGGCCTGGACGCAAGCGGCACCGACTACTTCGCCTACGCCCTGCAGCACGGCGGGGCGGACGATCAGACCTTCATCGGCCCGGCGACCGTCGATCCGGTGATGCGCCAGTGGCACATGAAGGTCGCGCGGTGGATGCGCCACAGCGACGGCTCCTTCGCCGGCGTCATCGTCGCGGACTGGCGGATCACCGCCATCACCGACATGTTCGACGCGGCCAATCTCGGCGCCCGCCCGCTCGCCGCACTGGTCGGCCTGTCCGACGGCAAGTTTCGCGCCGTGGTCGGCCCCGCCACGGGCGCGCCCAACGAGTCGATCGGCGACACGCCGATGTTCTCAGCGCTGGAGGCGGCACCGGACGGCACCTGGATCGGCCGCTCCGCCCCCGACGAAGTGGAGCGTATCCACGCGTTCCGCCGCATTCCCGGACGCGATCTGGCGGTGGTGGTCGGCTACGACCTCGCTGACGCGCTGGCGCCGGTCCACGCCTGGGCCGCGCAGGCCCGGTTGTTCGCCGGATGCATCACCATCCTGCTCCTGATCATGGCGTTCATCCTGATCCGCGGCGGCGAGAAGTCGCGCCAGCGGCAGGAGATGCTGGCCTACGACCGCACCGTCCTGGTCGCCGCCAATGCCCAGCTCGAATTCGCCAAGGCACTGGCGGATGCGAAATCGGCCCAGCTCGAGGCGACGCTGAACGGCATGTCGGACGGTGTCGCCATGATGGATGCGCAGCTCTGTCTGGTGGAGTGGAACCGCCGCTTCCCGGAGCTCGCCGGCGTGCCAGAGCACATCCTGCGGGTTGGCCTGCCGATGGAAGACGTGCTGCGCGCCCAGGCGCGGTCCGGCCAGTTCGGCCCCGTGGACCTGGAAGCGGAGGTGGCGCGCCGCATGGCCATTCTGCGCGGCGGCGGCAATCCGGGCAGCACCGAGCGCGCGCGCCCCGACGGACGCACGCTCGAACTGCGCCGCAGCCGCATGCAGGATGGCGGCTTCGTCACGCTGTATTCCGACGTGACGTCCCGCAAGCAGGCCGAGATCGCGCTGCGTGAGGCGCGCCGCGCCGCCGAGATGGCGACCGAGGCCAAGTCCCGCTTCACCGCCATCGTCAGCCACGAGATCCGCACCCCCCTCAATGCGTTGCTCAGCACCCTGACCCTGCTCGCCGACGGCGGCCTCGCGTTGCCGCAGCAGGCCTTGCTCTCCATGGCGCGGCAGTCCGGCGACGCGCTGCTGGGGCTGATCAACGACATCCTGGAAATGTCGCGCATGGAGGCCGGGCAGCTTTCGCTCCGCCCCAGCGTGTTCGATCTGCGCGCCCTGCTGGAAAGCGTGATCGACATGTTCCACTCGCAGGCGGCGGACCGCGGGATCACGCTGCGCCTGGCGGTGGCGCCGGACCTGCCGGCCGAGCTGTATGCCGATCCGGGGCGCCTGCGCCAGGTGCTGATCAACCTGCTGTCCAACGCCGTGAAGTTCGGCCAGGCCGGCATCGTCGGCGTGCTGGTGCGCAAGGAGCATGATCTGTCGGGGCGGGCATTGCTGCACATCGCGGTGCGCGACCGCGGCCCGGTGATCGAGGCCGAGGGCCGCGCCCGCTTGTTCCGGCCGTTCTCCCGCCTGGACCAGCCGGGGGGCGAGGAGCCGCTTGGCTCCGGCCTTGGCCTGGCGATCTGCCGGCAGCTTGCGTCGCTGATGGGCGGCGATATCGGCTGCGATCCCTGGGCGGCATCGTCAACCGCGCCGGCTGATGATGCCCATGCGGCGGGCAACGAATTCTGGGTCCGCCTGCCGATCGTGCTGCCGCCGGAAGGCGTGCGGGCGTCACCCGCCGCGGCGCCCATCCCGGCGCGGCGCTTCCTGCCCCGCACCCGGGTACTACTTGTCGAGGACATCCTGGCCAATCAGCTCGTCACCGCGACGCTGCTGCGCCGCGAGGGGCATATGGTCGATATTGCCGGCAACGGCGAGGCCGCCCTGCACGCCGTCGCCATGCGGCCGTACGACATGGTGTTCATGGACATCTTCATGCCGGGCATGAGCGGCCTGGAAGTGGCGCGCCGCATCCGTGCCATGCCGCCGCCCGCCGGCACGGTGCCGATCCTCGCGCTGACCGCCAATGTGTCCTCGGACGACCAGGCGATGTGCCGGGAGGCCGGGATGAACGGATTGCTCGCCAAGCCGGTGGCGCTGCCTGAATTGCTCGATGCGCTCGCCGGGCGGGTGTGGCGCGGGATTCCGGACCGCGCGGCGGTGCCACGCGCCGCGCCGCCACAGGGCGCCGTTGCGGCGGTGCTGTCGGTGGAGCGGGTGGGCGAACTCCGCCGCAGCCTGCCCGGCGACATGCTGGGCGGCATGGTCGAGGAATGCCTGATCGAGCTGCACGCCCGGCTGCCCGCCCTGCGCCGGGCGCTGGCGTCCGGCAGCAGCGAGGAAGTGGTGGCGCAAGCGCACGCCATGATCGGCATGGCCGCCGGCTACGGCATGGCCGCCCTGGAGGCGCGGCTGCGCACGCTGATGCAGGCCGCGCGCGGCAGCGACACGGCAATGGCGGCCGCGCTGGCCGACGCTCTGGATTCGGAGCTGACGCGAGCCGCCACGGCGCTGCGCGAGGCGCTGGCGATCGAGACGGTATAATATCAGGGGCCGAAAAGAGCGACGTACGCTCCGATGTCCGTCCCGTCATGCCGACGCAGGTCGGCATCCACGACTTACGGGTTGCTGCATGCCGCAAAGGCGTGGATGCCGACCTGCGTCGACATGACGGTGGGGCGTGGGCCAAGAGGCAGCCATTTCGGCACATGGTATAATATCAACGGCCGGCCCGTGGGCGGACCATGACACGAAGTGTCAACGTCAAGCGCCGCTGGGATTGCTGCCGATGGTTCTTCGCGGGAACATTCGGTTGGCACGAATCAGGACGGCGGGGCCAGCCATGCGGTGGCCCCGTTCGTCATGCGTAGGAGGGTTGGTAGCCCCAGACGGCGGGCGGTCCGGTTGGCGGACCGGTGCCGGGACGGGCGAACATCTGCCGCCGCGGCGCGGTTGAAACCGCATGCCGGGGACTGGCGGGCGCGAACCTTCGAGCGTTACGGCGGATGTTCGCGACGCAAGGCGGTGCGAGCACCGGCGCGTTTGGCGTGGCGGTGGTGTCCGGGCCGATCAGACCGGGCACGATGCCGAGTTCTTCAAGTCGCGACAGCACGGCCGGATCGACGTCGGACTGCCGAAGCTTCTCCAGCAACGCCGCGCGCGCATGCGACAGGTCCGGGCACTCCGGTGCGGCGTCACGGCCACGGCGCGTGCGGGCGGTCATATTGTCGGGCTGGTTGTGGATCGCGGGGACCGGCGGTTGCGCGGAATTGCGCTGCAGGGCGGGCCGGCCATCGGGGCGCGAGGCTCGCCGGCGCGCGTGGCGCCGTTCTGTGGCCAGGAAGGTCTCGATAATGAACAGGATGACCAGGGCGATGACGTAGGCGAGCCATTCCGGCATCAGCGTGGGCGAATCCGGGTCTGCCCGATCTGGATCGGGGGAATAGGCTTCGGCCGGAACGGTGTTCAGGTCGCCCATGAGGGCGGGGGTATATCGCAAGCGGCGGGGTATGTCAAGGATAATAACGCGACTCTGTTAGTATCGGTTCGGCGGCTGATACAAATGGCCGTGCACGTTGCCTCAGCGTGTCATGGGACCGCGCACGACTTTACGGCGTTTTGCGAGGAAAGACGTGGGGCCGGGCCAAGCGGTAGTGGGTCGGTTCGAACGTCTGCATTGGGTGGAGAGCGGACATTTGGATGACGCGGCGCGCTCAAGCCAGATTCGCCCGGATCGGTATCTTCATCGGCTGTTAACTGTCAGGGGGCATTGTTGCTCTTTCTCCGAGCCGGAGCGCAGGCCGCGTGGTCGAGCAGGAATTTTGCCGCAGATGCACGCCG
>DASXFW010000182.1:0-9626 GCA_036489395.1 Acetobacteraceae bacterium
GGGCTTCCCCTGTTCGGCGGCTGCATGCACCCCTCCCCCTAACCCCCTCCCGCAAGGGGAGGGGGAACCTTGCTCTCCCACAATGACCAGTGCGGTCCGCGCCGCAATCACGCCGCCAGCACGGACCTTCGCGACGCCAGGAACTCCTCCACCGCGCCGGCCAGCCTGTCGCACTCCAGGTCGCCGATCGGCAGCGACAGCGCCATCATGCCACGACGTGCCAGCCAGATCCCGTGCGCCAGCATGTCAAAAAAGAACAGCTCCTTGAGCTTCGCATCGCCCTTCGCCGCATCGGCGGGAGAACGCACCGGCCCGCGCATCGCATGCACCGCGATCATCGAACCGATGCCGGTGAACTGCACCGGCGCATCCGCGGCACGGCACAGCGCGTTCAGCCGTTCGCGCAAAGCGTCGCCCCGCGCATTAAATGCGATCGCCGCGTCCGGCGTGTAAACTTCCGTCAGTCCCGTCAGCCCGGCCGACATCGTCAGTACGTTGTTGTTGAACGTCCCCGCGTGCGGCAACGCATCGGGGCGGCGCGGATCGAACAAGTCCAGAATGTCCGCGCGCCCGCCGAACGCGCCGAACGACATGCCGCCGCCGATATACTTGCCGAGTGTCGTCAGATCCGGCTTCACCCCGCGCAGCGCCTGCAAGCCGCCGGGCGCCAACCGCGAGGTCATCACCTCATCCAGGATCAGCAGCGCGCCCACCCGCGTGCACGCCTCCCGCAAGGCGTGCAGGAATGCGGGATCGGCGGGAATGCAGCCGCCGCTGCCGATCATCGGCTCCAGGATCACCGCCGCCAGCGAATCCCGGTGCTGGTCGATCAGCGCGACCGTCGCCGCCACATCGTTGTATGGCGCCAGCACGAACGGAAACGGCGCGTTCACCGGCGAGCCGCCGCCGGCGAAGGTGAACACCGCGCCGTGGTACGCACCGTCGAACGCCATAATCTTTGGCCGCCTGGTGAACACCCGCGCCAACGTCAGCGCCAGCAGGTTCGCCTCGGTGCCGGAGTTGGTGAAACGCACGCGTTCCAGCCCGAACCGGTCGCACACCGCGCGGGCGAACTTCGCCTCCAGCATATTGTGCGCGCCCATGCTGATGCCGCCGTCCAGAGCACGATCGATCGCGGCACGGATCACCGGATGCGAATGCCCATACAAACCGGCGGTGTATTCGCCGAGGAAGTCGACGTATTCCGCGCCGTCCATGTCCCACAGCCGGCAACCCTCGGCGCGGGCCATCGCCAGCGGAAATGGCGGATAGAACAACACCGTGCGGGTGTTCCCGCCCGGCATCACCGCGGTCGCCTCCACATAGCGCGCAAGACTCTTCGGATTGTGCGCGACATAGGCTTGCTTGACCTCGGTCAGCGCCGCGTCGATATCGGCGTTGTGCAGCGTGGCCTGGCTCATGTGGGATGCCTCCGGCTGGGATGTCGCGCGGCGGCGTTGTCGCGCCACGGCGGCGGCGGCGCAACGGGCGGGCCGCAGCAACTGTCGCCGAATTGTGAAACATTCCACCGACATCGCGGTGGACATTGCAAGCTCCATGATTTTCGTTCGTAAATGCCGTGGGGCCGGAAGCGAAACGACAGGTTCGGCGCCCCACATGTTCCGGAACCAGCCCGGCGAAGGGACGAACCGATGCTCGAAACGAAGCTCGCCGGCCGCCGTATCCTGGTTGTCGAGGACGACGCCATGGTGGCAATGGTGCTGGAATCCGCGCTGGAGGAAGCGCAGTGCGTCATTGTTGGCCCTTTCGGGGACCTCACCGACGCGCTGGCGGTGGTGCAGCGGGAAGCGCTGGACCTGGCCGTGCTCGACATCAACCTGGGCGGCGAGATGGTGTTCCCGCTGGCGGACCTGCTGGAAGCGCGCGGCGTGCCGTTCCTGCTGCTGTCCGGCTACGGCGACACCGGGCTGCCAGAAGACAGGCCGCATTGGCCGGTGTGTGCCAAGCCGTTCAAGCTGGACCATCTGGTGGCGGCGCTGGTGCGGCTGATGGAGGGCGGGGCAAGGTGACGCTGACGTCAAGGTCCCCCTCCCTCAAGGAGCTTTCGCCACTCACCCCCTGCCCCACTCGCCCGGCTTCATCAACTTCCTCCGAGCCTAATCAATAAGTAAGCTGGATTTTTGCATCCGATGTGTTAAGAAGCGGCATGCGCGCCTTCGCTCCGGTCACGCGTCGCCTGCTGCTCGGCCGCCTCGCCTCGGGAACCGGGGTCGTAGGCACCTTCCTGCTGTCGCCCGAACTGCACGCCGCCATGGCTGCCTCGGACAGCCACGAGAACCGGGAAATCCGCCGCGCACCGCGTCCCGCCGCCAGGCCGCCGGCGCCGCTGGTCATGCTCGATCCAGGCCATGGCGGGAAGGATCCCGGCGCCATCGGCGTCTCCGGCACGTACGAAAAGCACGTCGCCCTGCTCGCCGCGCTGGAACTGCGCCGGCTGCTGGAACAAAGCGGCCACTATCGCGTCGCGCTGACCCGCGCCCAGGACGTGTTCATCCCGTTGGAGGAGCGCGTCGCCCTCGCCCGGGCGCACGGCGCCTCGCTGTTCATGTCGATGCACGCCGACGCGCTGACCGACCGCGATGTCCGCGGCGCCAGCGTCTATACGCTGTCCAGCCGCGCCTCCGACGCGCAGACTGCGGCGCTGGCGCAGCGCGAGAACAGCGCCGACCGGTTCGCCACGCCGAAATGGCGGGTGTCGCCGGAGGTGGCGCGCATCCTGGCCAGCCTGGTGCGGCGGGAGACCACGATCGGCTCGGTCCGCTTCGCCCGCGACGTTGTGAACGCGCTCGACCAGGACGTGCGGATGCTGCAGAACCCGGACCGCCATGCCGGCTTCGTCGTGCTGAAATCGGCGGACATCCCCAGCGTCCTGGTGGAAATGGGATTCATGTCCAACCCGCGGGATGAGGCGGAGCTGCGCGAGACCTCCCACCGGCTCGTCGTTGCGCAAGCAATGAAACGTGCGGTGGATGCGTTCTTCACCGCGCGCTCCCATATAGCCGGCGCTGCTCACCCCGATTGGATGGCTGGCTAGCGCTCCTGTCGCTGGTCCATGCTCTCGAAAAGGCTCATATCGCCCCGATCATGACCACCGGTCCCCTGACAGCCGGCGAGAAGCTGGTGCCGCCCAACGGTCCGCGCCGCCCCAGGCGGCCGGCCGGACCGCCGCCACCGCCATCCAGGCCGCCGCGCCGCACGCGTGGTGCCGTGTCCCGAATCATGCGCGGGCTGGCCGGCGGGGTGCTTGCCGTCGTGGTGCTTGGCGGCTGCCTCGGCGCGGCCGGCGGCTATATGGCGTGGCGCTACTACAGCGCCAACCTGCCCAGCGTGGACGGGCTGAAAAGCTACCAGCCCCCGGTCATGAGCCGCATCTTCGCCAGCAACGGCCAGTTGGTCGATGAGCTGGCGACCGAGCGCCGCATCTTCGTGCCGTTCGGCGCCATTCCAAAGATGGTCAGCGAAGCGTTCGTCGCCATCGAGGACCACAACTACTGGAGCAACCCAGGCATTGATCCGCTGGCGATCGTGCGCGCCGGCGTGTTCGACCTGACGCACATGGGCAGCGGCCGCCGGCCGATCGGCGCCTCCACCATTACCCAGCAGGTGGCGCGCAACATGCTGCTGGACAGCGACGCGGTGTCGCTGTCGCGCAAGGTTCGCGAGGCGATGCTGGCGATGCGGATCGACCAGACGCTGTCGAAGCAGCGCGTGCTGGAGCTGTACCTCAACGAAATCTACCTCGGCCAGCGTGCGTTCGGTGTGGCCGCGGCGGCGCAGACCTATTTCAACAAGGGGCTGGACCAAATCACCCTGCCGGAGGCTGCCTTGCTTGCGGCGCTGCCGAAGGCGCCGAACAACTACAATCCGTTCAAGCACCCCGATGCGGCCAAGGCCCGGCGCGACCTTGTGCTGGACCGCATGGCCGACGCGGGCGACATCACTCGCGCCCAGGCGGCCGCGGCGAAAGCGCAGCCGCTGGTGCCCGCACGGTTCAGCGGCCCGGCGCCGGTGCCAGGCGCGGCCTGGTTCACCGACGCGGTGCATCGCGCTCTGATCCAGCAATTCGGCCAGGACGAGACGACCGAGGGCGGCCTGATGGTGCGGATCAGCATGGATCCGCGACTACAGGAGGCGGCAGAGAAGACGCTGCACAACGGGCTGATGGCGTATGACCGCCGGATGGGCGGCTGGCGCGGCCCGGTGACGCATCTGGCGCCGCCAGGGGCCGATTGGGCGACGCCGCTATCGCAGGTGGCGGTGCCGGCCGGCATGTTGCCGGACTGGCGGCTGGCGATCGTGCTGTCGGTCAGCGACACGGCGGCCAGGGTGGGCTGGGTGGACGATGCCGGCCAGCCGGGCGCGCAGCCTCACACCGGCACGCTGCCGCTGTCGGACGTGGCCTGGGCGCGGCTGGCGAAGGACGGAAAGCTGGGCGCCGTGCCGCATCGGATGGCGGAGGTGGTGCAAGCGGGTGATGTGATCATGGTGCAGCCGTCGGTCGCGGCCAGCCAGCCGGCCCCGGTGCGGGTGGCGCTGCGGCAGATTCCCGTGGTGCAAGGGGCGCTGGTGTCGCTGGATCCGACCACCGGCCGCGTGCTGGCGATGGTCGGCGGCTGGAGCTACCAGCAAAGTCAGTTCAACCGCGCGACGCAGGCGGAGCGCCAGCCAGGCTCCAGCTTCAAGCCGTTCGTCTATCTGACTGCGCTGGAGAAGGGGATTTCGCCAAGCCAGCGGTTCCTGGATGCGCCGATCGTGGTCGATACGCCGGAGGGTCAATGGCGGCCGGGCAACTATGAAGGCAATTTCGGCGGCCCGACGACCTTGCAGACCGCGCTGGAGCAATCGCTGAACCTGGTGACGCTGCGGGTCGCGCAGCACATCGGCATGCCCTCGATCGCCGACACGGCGATCGCGTTCCACGAGGTGAACGACATGCCGCGCGTGCTGCCGGCGGCGCTGGGCGCGGTCGATACCACGGTGCTGCAGGAAGCCGGCGCGTATGCCTCGATCGACGAGGGCGGGCGGCTGGTGATGCCAACGCTGATCGACAGCGTGCAGGACCAGGACGGCCATGTCGTGTGGCGGCCGAATGGGGAGGACTGCGAGGATTGCGGCGACGGCAAGCAGCCGCCGCTGGTCACCGACACGCGGACGCAGATCGCCGATCCGCAGAGCGATTTCCAGTTGATCACGATGATGGAGGGCGTGGTGCAGCGCGGCACCGGCATGCCGGTCGCGAAGGATTTCAACCGCCCGATCGCCGGCAAGACAGGCACGTCGCAGGATTTCCGCGACGCTTGGTTCGCCGGGTTCACACCTGACCTGGTGACGGTGGTGTGGGTCGGGTTCGACAACCCGGCATCGCTCGGCGACAACCAGACCGGCGCGGCCGTCGCCGGCCCGATCTGGCACGATTTCATGGCGGTCGCACTGAAGAACCGGCCGGTGCTGAACTTCCCGCAGCCCCCCGGCGTGGTGATGGCGCAGTGGCAGGACGGCGACGGCACGGTGACCGATGCGTTCAAGCCGGGGCAAGTCCCGGGCGCCTCTGGGTCCAGCGACGTGGGCATAGCCAGCGAGGCGGTGCCTGGTGCGACACCGGCTTCGGCACCTGCCGTGTCCGGGAACGACATGGACACCAAGCTGGGCGGACTGTATTGAGCCGCCCCCTTGGCATGGAGCTTTGACAAATGTCTGCCGAATCCGACGCTTTAAAAGAACAGATTCAGCAGTCGGTCGCACTGCTGAGGAGGCATCTTTGACTGGGATGTCGCCCGGGATCGCCTCGCCGAATTGAACCATCGCGCCGAGGATCCGGCGCTGTGGAATGACTCCGCGGCGGCGCAGAAGCTGATGCGCGAGCGGAACCAGATAGCGACGCAAATCGACGCGGTGCAGAAGCTGGAAGCGGATGTTGCCGACACGCAGGAGCTGATCGGCCTGGCGGAGGCCGACGGCGACACGGCGATGGCCGGCGAAGGCCTGGCCCAATTGCGCGCGCTCGCGGACGAGGCGAAGCGGCGGGAGATCGAAAGCCTGCTGTCCGGCGAAGCCGACATGAACGACGCGTATGTCGAGATCAACGCCGGCACCGGCGGCACCGAGGCACAGGACTGGGCCGAGATGCTGGAGCGCATGTACACGCGCTGGGCCGAGCAACGCGGCTACAAGGTGGAATGGCTGGAAGAAAGCGAGGGCGAACAGGCCGGCATCAAGTCGGCGACGCTGAAAGTCAGCGGCCCTAACGCGTACGGCTGGCTGAAGACGGAAGGCGGCGTGCACCGGCTGGTGCGCATCAGCCCATTCGATTCCGCGGCGCGGCGGCACACCAGTTTCGCTTCGGTGTGGGTGTATCCGGTGGTGGACGACACCATCGACATCCAGATCGATCCGTCCGACCTGAAGGTCGATACGTATCGTGCATCGGGTGCTGGCGGGCAGCACGTGAACAAGACCGAAAGCGCGATCCGCATCACACATGTTCCGTCCGGCATCATCGTGGCGTGCCAGACGGATCGCAGCCAGCACCGCAACCGAGCGACGGCGATGGCGATGCTGAAGGCTCGGCTGTACGAGGCGGAATTGCAGAAGCGCGAGGCCGTGGCGGCGGCGCAGGAAGACGCGAAGACCGATATCGGCTGGGGCCACCAGATCCGGAATTACGTGCTGGCGCCTTACCAGTTGGTGAAGGATCTGCGGACTGGGGTGGAGACGGGCAATCCGTCGGCGGTACTGGACGGGAAGCTGGACGAGTTCATGGCGGCGGCGCTGGCGGCCCGCGCGGGGGCGACTCGCAGCGACGCGAGCGCTCAGGCGCGGTAACCCCTGCCGTTATGGCAGGGCGTGTCCCAGCCATCCGTCGCCGCAGGGTTCCGGATCTGGGCCGTTGGCGTAAGACCGCAACCCTTCGATCGGCTAATGACTGGCCACAAAAGCCCGTCTGGCCTCCGCGAGTGTGATCATCAACGTCAGCGGCTCAATCGGCGATGCCGTAAAGCCATGCCGTTCATAGAACGACTTCGCCTCGGGCGAGATGGCGTGCACCAGAATGGCACGGACCCCGATAGACCCCCCGGCCGAAAGCACCCGCAGAACGGCATCGCGCAGCAGGTCGCCGCCAAGCCCCTTCCCATGCCAGCCGCGATCGATCGCCAGTCTCCCGAGGAGCACGACTGGCACCGGGTTCGGCATGTTCCGCCGCACGCGGCCGGTCGCGGCCCCTGGCAACAGGGAGCCGGCGGCAAGACTGTAGTAGCCAACGACGCGCCGGCCAGCGCACACGACGAAGCTGCGCGATCCGCCTTCCGCTTCGTTACGGCGGGCGTGGCGTTTCAGCCAGTCGTCGAGCGGACCAACGCCCGACTCGAATCGATCAAGCTCATGTTCCGGCGCGAGCGGGCGCGGGGCGGACAGATCCGGACTGTGCGCCGTCACGCTTCCCAGGCCGGCTTGCGGCCGAGCAATGCACGCAGCCGCGGATTGTCGGCGGGGGGCGCTTCAAGCGCGGCCATGAACTCATCCCACTGCCGTTGATCGAGCACGAACATCCGCCGGTCGGCCAGAGTGTCATGCGCCGCATGCAGCCCGCTATCGAGCAGGAATTCGGTCAAGGTCTTGTTGGCCGCCGCGGCCGCATGTTGCAGCACCTGCTTGGCGGAGGGTGTCATCCGCAGGTCAACCCGCTCGGACCGGCTTTCGGCTGTGGTCGCCATGATGATCTCCTTTGCGAGAGATATTGCTATGTGTACATTGTCAGGACAAGAGGTCCGCTCGCTGATAGCGTCTGAAATCGAATGCCGCCTTTCGACCGGGGGCGAATGTCGATCCCCTGGGGCCGCCGCGTGCCGGAACCGGGGGTATCACAGTGCCGGCGTGCGGCAGCAGCAGTGTGCCGGAGCCCGGCAGCGGGGCGATGTTCCTTGTTGCCATAGGGGGCATTGTGCTGCTCGGCCTGAAATCGCAGGCGCGCTGGAACTGATCGGGCTGGCGGAAACCGATGCCGGCGAGGCGATTGCGGCCGGCATCCAGGACCGAGCCAGGGGTCCCCGGAAGACATCGCGAACTTTCCGGCATGGCGGACCGTGTTACCGGGGCTTCCGGACCTTGATCGAGGCAGGCTCGAACCCGGCAAGTTCCTCCGGCGTCAGCTTCGGTGCGTCCGCGGTGTAGCGGATCACTGTCGGCGGCAGGTCGCGGCACACCCACGCTGCCACGGCTGCGTCGTCAGTCCTGTCGGCGGGATCAGCATCCTTCCGCCGCCTGCTCGGCGGTCAGGGGATTCTGGCCGTTCTCGGCGGCCCGGCCAGGACCGCCGCAGCCGTTATCCGAGCGCTGCACTTACCGGCACCGAAGCCGCGAACATCCAGCTTTGATTCAGGCGTAGAAGGCGGTACGCTCTTCTTGTCCAGCGAATCGGCGGCGCGGAGGCATACGAGTTTCGCGTCGGTGTGGGTGTATCCGGTGGTGAATGACAGCGTCGACATCCAGATCGATCCGTCCGACCTGAAGGTGGATACCTATCGTGCATCGGGTGCCGGCGGGCAGCACGTGAACAAGACAGAAAGCGTGGTCCGCATCACGCATGTTCCGTACGGCATCATCGTGGCGTGCCAGACGGATCGCAGCCAGCACCGCAACCGCGCGAGGGCGATGGCGATGCTGAAGGCTCGGCTGTACGAGGCGGAACTGCAGAAGCACGAGGCCGTGGCGGCGGTGCTTGCGGCCCACACTGGCGCCACGCGCAGCAACGCCAGCGCTCAGGCGCGGTAATGCCGGGGGCGACGCGAACGGCGTTGGTGACGGGCGGGGCGCACGGGATTGGTGGCGCGATCGCGGCCAGGCTGGCGTTGGATGGCTATCGCGTGGTGATCGCCGATCGCGATGCAGTGGGTGTTCTGCCGGCCAACGCGCGCGAGGTGATTTGCGACGTGTCCGATGAAGCCTCGGTGGGTGCACTGATCGATGGCGTTCAGGCGCAGGAGGGGCGGCTCGACGCGCTGGTGTGCAATGCGGGCATCATGATCCGCAAACCGATCGGTGAGCTGTCGTTGGCGGAATGGTCGCGCGTCATTGCCACTAACCTGACCAGCACGTTCCTGCTGGTGCGCGCGGCGGAAGTTTTGTTGCGAGCGGCGAAGGGTGCGGTGGTGACGATCGCATCGTCCCGCGCACGGATGTCGGAGGCGGACACCGAAGCCTATGCCGCATCGAAGGGTGGTCTCGTGGCGTTGACGCACGCGCTGGCGATCAGCCTGGGGCCGGACGTGCGGGTGAATTGCGTCAGCCCCGGCTGGATTTTCACCAAGGGCGACCCGCCGCGCCCGGAGGATCACGCATTCCATCCGGTCGGGCGCGTCGGGGTTGCGGACGATGTGGCGGCGCTGACGGCGTTTCTGCTGGGGCCGGACAGCGGCTTCATCACCGGCGCGGAGTTCGTCGTCGATGGCGGCGTGACGCGGAAGATGATCTATCCGGAGTAGCGCGCGCCTCTTTCCCCCCCCTGTCATTGCGAGGCCGCTTGGCCGAAGCAATCTCGTTCGTGACGAGCCGCCGGCGGCTCGTCACGAGCGGGATTGCTTCGGCCAAGCGGCCTCGCAATGACAGGG
>DASXFW010000189.1:0-6617 GCA_036489395.1 Acetobacteraceae bacterium
TGCGAGGCCGCTTGGCCGAAGCAATCCCGTTCGTGACGAGTCGCCTTACATTTATCACGAACGGGATTGCTTCGGCCAAGCGGCCTCGCAATGACAGTATGGCCCAGGCCATTTTGAGATGGCTTCGTCGCTCACCCCTCGCAATGACAGTGATTGGCACTCCCTCGCTGCCGGATACCCACGAGTATGACTGGCGTCCGCTCAGTACGTCAATCGGCGCGGCCACCGGTCAGCGGCACAAACGCGACCGCCAGGACCGTGCGCGCGCGAACGGTCCCATCGATATCCTTGCACAACAGCCGCAGTTCCTGGTCGCCATGCGGTGCGCCGACGGGGATCACCATTCGACCGCCCGGTCGCAGTTGTTCCACCAACGCCGGCGGCACGTCACGCGCAGCCGCGGTAACGATGATCGCATCAAACGGCGCCTGCTGCCGCCAACCCAGCGCACCGTCGCCGACACGCAAGGCGACGCGTCCGTATCCCTCCGCCGCCAGCGCCTGTCTGGCGGTGTCGGCGAGTTCCGGAACCACCTCGATGGAAAACACGGAACCGGCGAGCTCGGCCAGCACCGCGGCCTGATAGCCGGAGCCGGTGCCGACCTCCAGCACACGATCCTCCGGCCGCAGGTCCAGCAGATCCGTCATCAGCGCGACGATGAACGGCTGGGAGATCGTCTGGCCCCGGCCGATCGGCAGCGGCGCGTTGACATAGGCGCGCGCCGTCGAGTCCTGCGGCACGAACGCTGCCCGCCGCACCTTGCGCAACGCCGCCAGCACGTGCGGATGGAACCTGTCGCGCCCGGTCCAGCTTGCGGTCTCCCCCGCCTCGGCCTCGATTTCGGCGATCAGCGCATCGTGCTCCGGCATCGCGCCTGCCCTCCCCTGGTTTTGCGCCGCGCGCCGACCGTGTAGTAACCCCCGATACCGCCGGAAAGACGAGAGGGAATTTTCGATGGATGACCAGACAGCCGCACGCAGCGCTGCCGCCGTGGACTACGTCGCGCGCGCCCGCAGCCTGATCCCTCTGCTGCAATCGGCCGCGCGGCACATCGACGAAGCGCGCGAACTGCCGGCGGACGTGCTGGACGGCATGCACGCAGAGAAGATGTTCCGCCTGCTGGTGCCGCGCTCCTGCAACGGCATCGAGCTGGACCCCGCCACCTACATCCAGTGCGTCGAGGCGATCGCCATGGGCGACGCCAGCGCCGCCTGGTGCATGAACCAGGGCTCGGTCAGCCTGATGGCGGCGGCATACATGCAACTGCCGCAGGCACGCGAGGCGTTCGGCGGCGACCGCGACGTGCTCGCCTGGGGCTACGGTCCGAACGGGCGGGCGATGCGGGTCGCCGACGGCTGGCGCATCACCGGCAAATGGTCGTTCGCCAGTGGGAGCCGGCACGCGACATGGCTCGGCGCGCATTGCCAGTGCATCAACCCGGACGGCACGCCGATCCCCGGTCCGAACGGCGCGCCATGGGAACGCACCGCCCTGTTCCCGCGCGAGAAGGCGACGATCACCGACGACTGGTTCGTGCTGGGCCTGCGCGGCACCGGCAGCGATACTTACACGGTGCAGGACCTGCCGGTGGACGACGCGCACGTCATCACCCGCGATTCGCCGGCGGAACGACGCGAACCGGGGCCGTTGTACAAGTTCACGCAGATGCAACTTTATGCCGCAGGATTTGCCTGCGTCGGGCTCGGCATCGCGCGGCAGATGCTGGACGATTTCATGAAAGTTGCGTTGGCGAAGACGCCTGCGGCGGGTCCTGGTCTGTTGCGCGACAACAACTACATCCAGCATCTCATCGGACTGTCTGACGTGCGGTTGAAAGCAGCGCGGCGCTACCTGCTTCACGTGGTGCAGCAGATCCATGATGACGTGGCGGCATCGGGGCAGACCATTTCCGTCGATCAGCGGATCGCCGTGCGCCAGGCCGGGACTTACGCAATCCATGAAGCACGCGACGTGGCAACGGCGATCTATCATGAAGCGGGATCGACCGCGGTGTTCGACAACCAGCCGTTCGAGCGCCGGCTGCGCGACATCAACAGCGTGTCGCAGCAGTTGCAGGGGCGGCGCTCGCATTTCGAGATCGTCGGGCAGCACATGCTCGGTCTGACGCCGGGGATGCGGTGGGTGTGACAGCACCTGCCTGTCACCCCCGTGCCTGTCGTTGCTTCGCTCCTAACAAGAAACCAGGTTCCCCCCTCCCCTTGAGGGAGGGGGCCAGGGGGAGGGGTCGATGCTTACGTTTCGACCCCGCCCCCTAAACCCCTCCCCCTAACCCCCTCCCTCAAGGGGAGGGGGAACCTACGTCAGGCCGCCGCCGACCGTTTCATCCAGTCGCGGGTCGGCCCGCCGGCCGATGGCCAACTCGCAATGACAGAAGCGCGTCACCAACCCGGATCGATCGGCCGCAGACCGAGCAGTACCTTGCCTGCACTTTCATAATGCCCGGGCAACCCCGCGGCGTGCTGCACCGCGACGTGCACGTCGCGAAAATACCGCTCGAGCGGATTGCGGCTGTACACCGCGTTGGTGCCCGCCGCATGGAACACCAGATCGACGGCACGCACCGCCTCATGCATGGCGTGCACGATCGCCAGCCTCGCTTGCGCGATCACCGGCCCCGGATCCGCAGCGCGATCATTCGCGGCCGCCCAGGCGGCACCGACGGCGTCGATCACGTAGGCCCGTGCCGAATTCACAATGGCCTCCGCTTCGGCCACGCGCGCCTGCACCATCGGCCGGTCGCGCAACAGCGCGGTGGACATCGTCGAACTCGCCCGCCCCGCCAGATCGACAAATGCGTCGATCGCTCCGCGCGCGATCCCCAGGGCGTTGGCGGCCGTCGTGGTCCACAGCACGACCATCACCATGCGCGGATGATACAAGGGCCCCGCCTCGCGCGACGGTTCGGCCAAAGAGAAACTGTGCGCCGCCGGCACGAACATGTCGTCCACGACGAAATCGTGGCTGCCGGTGCCGCGCATGCCGATGACCTCCCAGGTGTCCTGGATGGTCGCATCCTGCGCCGGCACCCACATCGTCCGCACCTGCGGCGTGCCCGCTTCGTTCAGACGCGGCGCGCCGTCCTGCATGACGATGCAGGTGCAGTTCAGCCAGTTCGCATGATGGACGCCGCTGGAGAAATCCCACTGTCCCGTCACACGGTAACCGCCATCGACCGCCAGCGCGCGCCCCATCGGCCGCACCGAGCCTGCCGCGCGGAAATCGGCTGGCTGCCCGGTGAAGCGGCGGCCGACTTCCACCGGCATCCACCCCATGAACGCCGACAGGCTCGAGCCGATCATCGCGCACCAGCCGGCGGAACCGTCGGCGATGGACAGCGCCTCAATCGCGCGGAACGCCGTCAGCGGCGGCAGCTCCAGCCCGCCCATCGAGCACGGCAGGTACATCTGGAACAATCCGGCAGCGGCGAGCGCCCGTGCCACGATTTCCGGCAGGCGGCGGATGCGTTCGGCCTCGTCGCGATGCAGCCGGATCAACGGGACAAGCGCGCAGGTCGCCGTAACGACATCGCCGGGTGGATCGGCCGCTGCCTCGTCGCGTGTCATGAGCGTTGCCCGTGTCCCTTCACCGATCGGAATGAATCCGCTGGGGTGCCAGTCAACCATCCGCTGCCGCTGCCGGCAAACCGATGCACGGCAACCAATGCGCGACGGGGCTGTCAGGATGAACGATGCGTGCTGCATCGTCCTGCGGAGGTGCGGTCCCGGACGGCGTGTATCCCCGCCGGGACACAAGCTTCGCTAACGCGCCGCGCGAAAGGTCCGCCAGTGGTGCGAGAGGGGGGATTCGAACCCCCACGCCTTGCGGCGGTCGATTTTGAGTCGACTGCGTCTGCCGTTCCGCCACTCTCGCGTCTGGCGCGATGTATCCCGGATCGCCCCCCGCCGCCAAGCCGGGTTTGCGTCCGGCGGGCACCTTCGCTATAGGGTCCGCCCTCTGGTGATCCCGGGTAGCTCAGTCGGTAGAGCAAGCGGCTGTTAACCGCTGGGTCGCAGGTTCGAGTCCTGCTCCGGGAGCCAGCCAGCCCCAACCCAGCCAGCTACAACGACGCCGCCGCTCATTGCCGCGAACGACGGGATAGATGCGTCGGCGCAGCGTCATCCGCGACCCTGTCGAGTCGGCGACGCACAGCGGCAAGTTCCGGTCCGCCCAGCACCAGCGGTGCGCAGCCCGCCGCTTCCCATACGCGCGATGCGAAATCCGGGTGCAGCACGGTCACACCGCGGCCGGCGGAGAAACTGTCGCGCTTGCCGATGTCGAGATAGCTCTCCACGGTCAGTCCCTCGGCCAGCATGATCGCGTGACGCGGCAGTTCGATGTGGGAATACTCCACTGCGGCGCGCGGTACTTGCCGGATGGTCCGATCATTGACCAGGTGCTTGACCGGGATCAGCACACCATCGGCGAACACGGCATGATCGGGCGACAGGAATAGGTCGCGATGCGGCAGGCCGCCGCCGAATGCACCGCGCTCGATGCAGACGGGCCAGACGGAATGCGGCTTCGGATGGCGGTCGCAATCGATCCGGCGGCGGCCAATCCAGGTAATCGGCGCCGGCACCCCCGAGGCAAGCAGCACGCGATCGCCGACCCGAAGGTCCTCGACCGGAGTTTCGCCGCGCGGCGTGGCGATACGCGTGTCACGCGCAAAACACTCCGCGACGGTCACGAATCCGGAACCGCCGGAATCGCCGGAATCGGTATTCAGGGAACCGGCATCGACCAAGGTAAAGGCGCCTGTGGCCAGTACTGCCGTGGGGCCGCTGGTGATGGAATAGCCAGACGCTCCAAGTGCGAGGGTTTCGTCCGCGACGATGCTCGCCCCGCCCAGACCGAACGTTCCGGACGCGTTCAGCACGATCGTTCCGCCAGTGACGAGGCCGCCGTTCAATGTGATGTTGCCGGCGGAAACCGTGCCGCCGTTGAAGTCGATCGTGCCGGCATCCAGGATGAAATTATCCGCCGCCGTCAGATTTGCATCCAGCAGCAGGGTCGCGCCGGGCGAATCGATGACAACGGAATTCAGCGATTCCGCCGCGTCGAGCGTGACCGTATAAGTGCCCGGAACTGTGATCAGTACGTCATCGGTCGAAGCGGGAGGATTTGGCGAAGCGTTGTCCCAGTTGGCCGCATCTGTCCACATGCCGTCCGACGGATACCCCCAGGCGACCGGATCGACCGAAACGCCGGCGGGCATGTATGCGTAACTGACTGAGGCCGTCGCTCCGGCATCCGCGGTCAGCCGCGCCAGAAGCTCCGCTGGTCCTTCCAGGCTGGCGGTTCCACTCGAGCCGATGGTGGCGGACAGCGTCCCGCTGCCGGTGAACGCGGCAAGATCGGCGGAGTCCAGCAAGGTCGAGACCGTCGCCGGGAGCAGCGTCTGGTCTTGCACGATGGTGCCCGATGAGCCGGCGAAATCGGCAGTGCCGTCGTAGGCGCCGAGCGTCAGAGATGTGGAGAACGGTGCATCGACGGCGGCGGTGTCGCCGGCCACGATCAGACTGAGCCCGACGTCCTGGTCCACGGTCAGCAAAGCGGGCGAGGAATCCTCGTTCTCTACTGAGAATCCAGCGGAAACCGTGCCGCCGATGGTCAGATAAACGGCCTCCAGCGTGCCCAACGCCGGATTGAATTGATCGATGATACCCTGCTCGCTCGATCCGGTCGTACTGTCCGTCAGGGTCAGAATTTGCGGCGCGCTGGTCGCGGCGTTATCGAATCCAACCGTCGCATCTTCCGGGTAACCGAAATACAGGTAGTCGCTGGCGCCGCCGTAGCTGCCAGAACCGCTCACGACCGAGGGCGTGTAGTCATATTGGAGATCAATCTGCGCACCGCTGCGCGACACAGAATCGATCTGCATGTTCGTCGGCCCGGTGACATCGAGCCCCGTACTGGCAGTGGCCGTCAGCAGCGCCGCCCCCGTGCCGACGAACGGGCTCAGCGCACCGCCGGCGGATAACGTAGCCACCTCGGCATCGATCGCGGAAAGCGGCACGATAGTACCGGACGCTCCGGCGTAGTTCGCGATACCGTCATAGGCACCGAGCACCGCTGACCAGACCGCACCGGGTTCAGCGGCCAGCAACCCTCCGTTGGCATCGGCAACTTCGATGACCCCGTTCTGCGAGATGCTGATCGTGGATGGCGCCGCCTCGAGACTTTCAACCGAAACGCTGCCGGTCAGGTCGGCGGTCACGCCCAGGCTGATGCCTTGCAACGTGCCCTGGGCCGGGTCGAACTGATCGAACGATACGGTCCTCGACCAGTCGGTATTCGTGTCGGCAATCGTCTGCTGTTGCAGAATTGTCGCTTGGTTATTGATCAAATGACAGACCTCGAATGCCCATTATGCTGTCGTCATGTGTTGGTGATCGGTAGCCGGGCACCACACGATTGCAGATGATACACGTCAGGATCGATCCAGCCAAGAGATTAGGCACTGTTGACGAATAATCGCTGCAATTGACGCACGGTCGCATAATGTCGTCATGCCGACCACCGGGTCAAGTGCCCGGTGGTCGGCATGACGGGGCAAAGGCCGGTGCCTCGCTCAACCGATTCGATTATTCGTCAAC
>DASXFW010000246.1:0-19426 GCA_036489395.1 Acetobacteraceae bacterium
GCCAGGGGGAGGGGTCGATGCTTACGTTTCGACCCCTCCCCCTGGCCCCTCCCTCAAGGGGAGGGGGGAACCTACGTCAAGTGGCCGGCTCGCAACGGTCGACTCTCCGGCCGCCTACGGTCCCCAGACCATGCCCGCCACATCGCTGGCGTGTGCGCTGCTGCCATGGTGGTCCTGCTCTGCGGCCGGACGCGCGGCGACCGGTGCCGCGGCGCGAATCGGGGGCAGCGGCTCCGGCAGGCGCAGCAGCACCGTGGAGCCGCCTTCGCGCGGATGGGTCTCCACCTGGATGGTGCCGCCCTGCAGCGCGATCAGGCGCTCGGCATCGCGCAGCGCCGCCTCCTGCTCGGCCTCCGGCGGACCGGCGCCATCGTCGGTTACTGAAATCTGCACGCGGCCGCCATGCCGCATGCCGCCAACCAGCACACGGCCGCACGGCGCGTGCCGGATGGCATGGGTGACCAGGTCGCCAAGCGCCTGACCGAGCGCCCGCTGATCGGCGCGCACGGCGAGTTCCGGCTGCACCGCCATTTCAAGCTGCACGAAGCCGCTGGCGGCGAGCGGCGCCAGCCGCGCCAGCACAGCGCGCACTTCCGCGGTCACGTCCAGCATGCCGCCCGAGAATGGAGTGCGGCCGAGTTCGAACCGTGGAAGGCATGGCGCCGTCGCATGATCCGTCTGGCGCCGCATGATCGCCTCGCGCCGGTACCAGCCGACGGCCAGGAAAATGACGCTTACTCCGGCGCTAAGAATCGCCAGGCGCGTTATGACGAATTCAAACCAACCGACGGACGTCATGTCCTGCTTTATCCACCATCGAGGTTAAGGAAAGATTAACATTGTTGGTGTCATTGCCGACTCTTTTGCGCTGTCGAACGAGTCTGTTCCGGCACGCAACCTCGCGCGATATGGCAGCCTCATGTCAACATCGACGCGCGTCACATATGAGTTTTTCCTTCACTTTCGCATGATGTATTGAGGCTGCCTGTTGAATTTGGCTTATTTTTCATGCAACAATTGGCCCGACGTGCGAAATTGTTCATAATTTCGTGATTCCGCGCGACCTCCCGCGTTACAAGTTGCAAATTATGTCGCTTCGTCACGCCCCGGCGCACGCACGCCACCAGACAGGGCACGCCACCAGACAGGGCACGCCACCAGACAGCGCCAGGAAGACGTCCCGCATGTGCGAATGATCCGCGCGCATCCCATGTCGTCATCAGACTGATCCCTTCCCTGGCATAAGACGGGGTCCCAGGCGCCATCGACGTACCCCGGCCAGACGCACGGCTGGCGTCAACATCGATGCCGCGGCACGGGAACCGCCGCGACCGCGCCGGCGCGTTGCGGACGCGCCTTAAAAATGCCATGCGGCGGCAGACTTGATGCCCCTGCTGCTTCCTTTGTCCGGTGTCTGGCATGCCGGTCGCGCGCCACCTCCCTGAGGCCCTATGATGCATCGGCTTCGCTTGGTCGTTCCCGTCCTGCTGGCGCTGGGCGCCGCGACGACACCGCAGATCGCCAGCGCGCAGGTGGCGGTCGGCGTCACCGTCACAGTGCCGCCGCCGGTGCTGCCCGTGTACGCCCAGCCGCCGCTCCCCGATCCGGGCTATATCTGGGTGCCCGGCTACTGGGCCTGGGGAGCCGGCGGCTATTACTGGGTGCCCGGCACCTGGGTGCTGCCACCCGCGGCCGGATTGCTGTGGACGCCGGCCTATTGGGAATGGATCAACGGCGCCTATGTGTTCGTTCCCGGCTATTGGGGGCCGCAGGTCGGCTATTACGGCGGCATCAACTACGGCTATGGCTATTTCGGCACCGGCTATGCGGGCGGCTACTGGCACAGCGGCGCGTTCTTCTACAACCGCGCCGTCAACAATTTCGGCCGCGCGCACATCGAGCATTTCTATAGCCGTCCGGTGGCCAATCGCCAGGCGTTCGGCGGTGTCAGCTTCAACGGCGGACGCGGCGGCACCGCCTTGCGGCCCACGCCGCAGCAGGAGGCGTTAGCGCATCAGTCGCACCCCGGGTTGACGCCGCTGCAGACCCAGCATCAGCAGGCCGCCGCCGGCAACCACACGCTGTGGAATTCGGTGAACCATGGCCGGCCGCCAATTGCCGCAACCAGCCGGCCGGCAACGTTCAACGCGGGCACCGTTCCGGCGCGTAATGCCGCGCCGACGCCGCATCCCGCCGGCCAAACCGCCCAGCCGCTGCCGCATGCCGCGGGTCCCACGCCGCAATACCACCCGCAGCAGCAGCCTAACCACCCGGCACCCGCACCGCAGTATCACCCGGCACCGGCACCGCAATACCACCCGGCACCAGCGCCACGCCCGGCACCAGCGCCGGAGTACCACCCCGCTCCGGCACCGCAGTATCACCCGGCACCAGCGCCACATCCGGAGCCGCGTCCGGCGCCACAGGCGGCCCCACAGCACGCCCCACCGCAGCAGCACGCCCCACCGCAGGAGCACGACGACCGGCGCCCGCCGGGGAACTGATCGCAAAGCCGGACGGCGAGCACCCGCTGGGATGCGGCGGGTGCCGATCCCCACCGCCCGCCCGCTGACACCGCCTGACGCCACACGCCGCGGGACAAGCGTTACACAGCGAAGGATTCATGCCCGGCACGGCCGGCGAAGGCCAGCCAGGATGCAACCGCGCCGGCATCCCGCATCGTATTTTCGCTCGCCTCGTTTACTCTTGGTTATGCTGGCCCGGCGACACTCCGCCCCGCCATGTTGTTCCAGACCCCGGCCTTCCTGCTTGGCTTCCTGCCGGTGTGTCTGGCGGGCTTCTTCGCCTGCGGCCGGCTGGGACGGCACAACGCCGCGCTCGCCTGGATGGTCGCCGCCAGCACGTTCTTTTACGGCTGGTGGAACCCACGCCTCGTCCCGCTGCTGGCCGGCTCGATCGCCGTCAATTACATGGTCGGCGGGCGCATCCTGCACTGCGCCCGCGCCAACCGCCCCGCCGCCGCGCGGCGCTGGCTGATCGCCGGCATCGCCTTCAACCTTGGTTTGCTCGGCTGGTTCAAATACGCCGATTTCCTGCTGCACATCGCCGTGCCAGACGCGGCGCCGCTGGATATCTTCCTGCCGCTCGCCATCAGCTTCTTCACGTTCCAGCAGATCATGTTCCTGGTGGATACGGCACGCCACCAATACGACGCGCCCGACCCGCTGACCTACGCCGCCTTCGTCAGCTTCTTCCCGCACCTGATCGCCGGCCCCATCGTGCGGCCGCGCGACATCATCCCGCAGCTTCGTTCGTCCATGCTCTCCACCCCGCTCGCCGCCAACCTGGCCGACGGACTGCTGGTTCTGCTGCTCGGTTTGGCCAAGAAGCTCGTGCTGGCCGACACATTCGGCGGCTTTGCCGATATCGGCTTCGACGCCGCCGCGCACGGTGCATCGCTGAGCTTCGTCGAAGCGTGGTACGCCGTGCTCGCCTACAGCCTGCAAATCTATTTCGACTTCTCCGCCTATTCCGACATGGCGATCGGCCTGGCGCGCATGCTGAACGTGCGCTTCCCGCTGAACTTCAACAGCCCCTACCAGGCCCGCAACATCGCCGAGTTCTGGCGCCGCTGGCACATCACCCTCGGCATGTTCTTGCGCGACTACGTCTATGTCCCGCTGGGCGGCAGCCGCCAAGGCGAGCTCCGCCGCGCGATCAACCTGTTTGGCACCATGCTGCTGTGCGGCCTGTGGCACGGCGCCGCCTGGCGCTTCGTGCTGTGGGGCGGCCTGCACGGCATGTTCCTTGTCTGCAACGCCAACTGCCGCGTCACCCTGCCGCGCGCGGCGGCGCAGACGCTCACGCTATTCGCGGTGATCGTCGCATGGGTGCCGTTCCGTGCCGCCACCCCGGACGCCACGCTGACGATGCTGCGCGGCATGGCCGGGCTGAATGGCATCGCACTGCCGCAGATGATCGTGCATGCGGTGCCGCTGCTGGACCGCATCGCCACGCCGGTGCCGCTGCTGCCGTGGCTCGGCGACGCGCGCACGCTGAGCTTTCCCGAAGTCTCCGCCTGCCTGCTGCTGGGCTGGTTCATCGTGCTGGCGCTGCCGCATGTGCATGAGCTGTCCGATCGCGCGCGTCATTGGGCGCTGACCGCCGGCTTTGCGTTCAGCGTGCAGGCGATGTTCTTTGCGCCGCACGTCGCGCCGTTTCTCTATTTCCGCTTCTGATGCGCAGGTTGCGTGCCATCCCGCGCCGCAACAGCTTCGGCCGCATCGCCGCCGCCTGTATCGCGTCGCTCGTTCTGTACGTGACCGCGTTCGGCCTGGTGCTGGATCATCCGCTGTCGCTTGGTTTTCTGCGGCAGCAGATTGACGTCAAGGTCGCGCTCGGCGCTGCGGTCGGCGGTCCCAAGCTTGTGGTGCTTGCCGGGTCCAACGGGCCCTATTCGCACCGCTGCACCGTGATCGCGCGGCTGCTGCACATGCCGTGCATCAACGGGGGCGTCGCCGTTGGCATCGGCCTCGACTATCTGTTTGCGCGCTGGGAGCGCGTGTTGCATCCGGGCGACATTGTCTATCTGCCGATGGAGGAAGCGCAGTACGTGCGCGGCCGCGTCGAGACCGATGTCGGCCCCGATGCGGCGATCATGCTGCGGCACGACTGGCGCACCCTGGCACGGCTGGCACCGGATCGCTGGGCCGGCGCGATATTCTCCACCGACCTGCGGGATGCGCTGATGGCGCCAATCGAAATGGCGCTGGTCGCCGGCGACTTTCACGACCCGCGGGAGGCGGTGACGGGGGGTACCGATGCATGGGGCGATCACACTGGCCACACCGCCGCGATGGCCGTGGCCAACGCGGCGGAGCTGGCTGCCGCGCAGCCGTACCACCCCGATGCGGCAAAGATCGGCGCGGGCTATGGCTCGACGCTGATCGCGGCGTTCCTCGACTGGGCGCGGGCGCACGACGTGCGGGCGATCGGCGGCCTGCCGACCGGCTTCGCGGACAGTCCGCCATCCGACGCGTCAATCGACGCAATCCGCGTGGTGTACCTGTCGCACGGCGCGGATTTCCTGGAGCTGCCGAACCGCAGCCTGTATCCGCGCGTCGCGTTTTTCGACACGCCGTCGCACCTGAACGAGACCTGGCAGCGCATCCATTCGGTGGCGGTGGCGGACGGGCTGGTTGCGCTGCTGCGGCGTACCGTGTCGTTGCGAGAGCCCCCTCTGTCATTGCGAGTTGGCCACCGGCCGGCGGCTGCCGACCCGCCCTGAATGACAGAAAGATTACGGCGCCAGCACCGGCAGCGAGCCGAGGATGTTGCACTGCCGCTCGTGCTTCGCTTCGCAGCGGTTGCGCGCGCCAAGCTGTGCCTCGGCCGCGGTGCGCCCGCAAGCCACATTGCACACATCGAACTTGCCGCTGCTCCAACAGGCGACGCCGATCTGCGACGACAGATCGGAAGCGCAACGGGACGCCCCGGCCGACGTTTCGCCGCGCGCCGGATCCTCCTGAAAGCCGCGGCCCATGTCGGCAAACACGCAATCGTTCGGGTTGCCAGCACGTTCGCGGCAGAAATTCAACGCTCGGTCATTGATGCGCTCCGGCACGAAGGTCGGGCAGGGCAGGCGGTTGTTGGATGCCGTTGCTTCCGAAGCCGGTGCAATTCGCATGCGCGCCGCATAGGTGTCGTCGGTGCTGATATCCTCCATCAGGTAGGTGATGGTGCACACCTTCGGCCGATTATCCTGCAGCGGCGCCGGCGGGCCGGGATCGTAATTTTCAGCCAGGGCCTCCGGCCTCGTGCCCGCCAGCAACAGCGGCAGCAACAGGATCAGCGCGCGCCAGAGGAAGGATTTCATTGCAAGGCTCTCATTGGCCGGGCATCAGCCAGCGTTCCGACACAAGGATGCCGGCATGCGGATCGGTGATGTCAACGACCTCGGCGAAACCCGTATGGTAGTGCACGCTGAACGCAATCGTGGAATCGATCGGCACGAAGCGCGCGTATAATTCATCCGCCGCGGGGCGTGGGTTGGGGCAGTTCTGGTCGGGCAGGAAGCGATAGGACACGCGGAACAAGCCCGAGGTGCGGAACAACACGACGATATAGCTCGCCGCGCCGAAGCACGATTTCACCGGCACCATCATGTCGCGGGCGACCATCATGTGCATCCAGGTGTAACGCACCGGCTCGGGAAACTCCGGTGCCGGGGGCAAATCGTCGAAGCTCAATGACGGCGCCGGATGCGGCAGCAGCTTGTTCACCTGCGCGGGCGACATGCCGAAGTCCATACCATCGAGCGCGCGTTCCACTTCTATGTCGCCTTGCTCGGCGGCATAGCGCCACCGTTCGCCGTCGGCGTCCCACTGCAAGGTGGGCAGCACCAGGATCTGCTTGGGGATGGTGGGCGGTCGTCCCGATTCCACCGCGGCGGCGGCGGGATGCAGAGTGAAGCAGAGCAGGAGCGCGGCGAGGCAGGTCAGGTAGGAGAGCATCGTTGCGAATGTTCGCACTATCATCGCGCGCTTCTCCGTCATCCCCGCGAAAGCCGGGAGCCATGCCTGTTGGGTCCCCGCTGTTGCGAGGACGGCGATGCGGTTGGCGGACAAACCCAGGTGCGGCGACACCATTATGGCATCCTGACTCGTATCGCCGGCGGACTTTACCCGTCCGGTGTCAGAAAGCCAGCGATGTCGCCTGCACCACCAACGGCAGAGTGCGTACCATCGCCAGAACGTCTTCCGGCACGGGTTCATCGACGGAGACCAGGCAGATCGCGTCGCCCCCTTGGCTGGAGCGGCCGAGGTGGAACGTCGCGATGTTGATTCCTGCGCCGGCCAGCGTCGCGCCGAAGCGGCCGATGAAGCCTGGCTTGTCCTGGTTGGTGACGTACAGCATGTGCGGCGCGAAATCGGCTTCCACCTTGATGCCCTTGATCTCGACGATGCGCGGGCGGGCGCCGGCGAACAGAGTTCCGGCAACGGAACGGCTGAGCTGGTCGGTTTCCACGGTGACGCGCACCAGGGTCTGGTATTCGCTGGGCCGGTCGTGCACGGTTTCGGCGACGTCGATACCGTGGTCGCGCGCGGCAACGCCTGCGTTGACCATGTTGACGCCTTCCATCAGCGGCGACATCAGCCCGGCCAGCACCGCCGCAGTGAGCGGCCGCGTGTTCAGAGCGGCGACCAGGCCCTCATATTCGATGGCGACGCGGCGGATGACGCCTTCGCGCGACTGCGTAAGCTGTCCCGCGAAGCCGCCGAGCTGACGGCAGAGTTCCATGTAGGGTTTGAGGCGCGGCGCATCTTCCGCGGTGACCGATGCCATATTGATCGCATTCGATACGGCGCCGGTCAGCAGGAAATCGCTCATTTGTTCGGCGACCTGGAGGGCGACGTTCTCCTGCGCCTCGGTGGTGGCGGCGCCGAGATGCGGGGTGCAGACGACGTTCTCCAGGTGGAACAACGGCGAGTCGGTCGCGGGCTCCGTTTCGAACACGTCCAGCGCGGCGCCGGCGACGTGGCCGGACTTGATCGCGTCGGCGAGCGCCGCTTCATCGACCAGGCCGCCGCGGGCGCAGTTGATGATGCGCACGCCCTTCTTCGTTTTCGCGAGAGCCTCGCGGGAGATGATGTTGCGCGTCGCGTCGGTCAGCGGCGTGTGCACGGTGATGATGTCGGCGCGGACGAGCAGCGTGTCGAGCTCGGCTTTCTCGACGCCGAGATCGAGCGCGCGCTTTTCCGTCAGGTAAGGATCGTAGGCCAGGACTTTCATTTTCAGTCCGATGGCACGTTCGGCGACGATGGAACCGATGTTGCCGCAGCCGATCAGGCCGAGCGTCTTGCCGGTGAGCTCCACACCCATGAAGCGGTTCTTTTCCCACTTGCCGGCGCGGGTGGATTCCGAAGCCTCGGGGATTTGCCGCGCCAGCGCGAACATCATGGCTATCGCATGCTCTGCCGTGGTGATGGTGTTGCCATACGGCGTGTTCATCACCACGACGCCGCGCGCGGTGGCGGAACGGACATCGACGTTATCCACGCCGATGCCGGCGCGGCCGACGACTTTCAGGCTGGTCGCTGCGTCGAGCAATTCGCGCGTGACCTTGGTGGCGGAGCGGATCGCCAGGCCGTCGTACGGCGCGATGATCGCGCGGAGCTCGGCGGCCGACAGGCCGGGCTTGAGGTCAACCTCGATGCCGCGGTTGCGGAAGATCGCAACGGCGGCGGGCGAGAGTTTGTCGCTGATCAGGACTTTGGGCATGGGATTCTCTTTGCATAAGTCTCCCCTCCCCTTGTGGGAGGGGGTCAGGGGGAGGGGTGCGTACATCCGCCGGACTGCTGATGTGCGCACCCCTTCCCCCGCCCCCTCCCGCAAGGGGAGCGGGAGAATGGGGGATTTATCCAGCAGCTACTTTCTGCTGCGCCCAATCCAACCAGGGCAGCAGCGCCTCGATATCGCGCGTTTCCACCGTGGCGCCGCCCCAGATGCGCAGACCCGGGGGCGCATCGCGATAGGCCGCAACGTCGTAGGCCACGCCTTGCTTTTCCAGCAGTGACGCCAGTTTCTTCGCCGCCGCGGCCTGCGCATCGGGCGCCAGTTCAACAAACCACGGCGCGACGATCTTCAGGCAGATCGACGTGCAGGATCGCGTCGCGGCATCCTCCGCCAGGAAATCCGCCCAGGACGAACGCGCGACCCAGCGCGCCACCGCTGCCAGGTTCGCTTCCGAACGCGCGATCAGCGCCGGCAATCCGCCGATCGATTCCGCCCAGCGCAGGCCATCGACCGCGTCCTCGACGCACAGCATCGACGGCGTGTTGATCGTTTCGCCCTTGAAGATGCCCTCGATCAGCTTTCCGCCTGACGTCAGGCGGAAGATCTTCGGCAGCGGCCATGCCGGTTTGTAACCAAGCAGCCGCTCCACGGCGCGGGGCGACAGCGCGAGCATGCCGTGCGCGGCCTCGCCACCCAGCACCTTCTGCCAGGACCACGTGACGACATCCAGTTTGTCCCACGCGAGCTCCATCGCGAATGCCGCGGATGTGGCGTCGCAGATTGTCAGCCCGGTGCGGTCGGCGGCGATCCAGTCGCCGTTCGGCACGCGCACGCCCGACGTGGTGCCGTTCCACGCAAACACCAGGTCATGCGCGAAATCCACCGCCGCCAGATCGGGCAGCTTGCCATACGGCGCGGTCAGCACGCGTGCGCCGGAAAGCTGCAACTGTTTGGTGATATCCGTTGCCCAGCCCTGGCTGAAACTTTCGAAGCTCAGCACATCGACCGGGCGCGGGCCGAGCATCGACCACAGCGCCATCTCCATCGCGCCGGTGTCGGACGCGGGGACGATGCCCAGCCGCCAGTCGTCCGGCATGCCCAGGATGGCGCGCGAACGGTCGATGACCTCGGCCAGTCGCGCCTTGGGTGCGGCGGCGCGGTGACTGCGGCCGAGGAATGCACCCGACAACGCATCCAGCGTGAAGCCGGGACGCTTGGCACAGGGGCCCGATGAGAAATTGGGATTGGCCGGACGCATGTCCGGCGGCGCGGCATCTGCCATTGCGGCTCTCCCTTTCAGAAGAGAAGCGCCCCGGTGGGGGGGCGTGACCCGCGGCGGCGTTTAGGCGCCTGCCGATGGGCGGTCAAGCCATAGTTGCGGCGTGCGGCAAAACGCCGATCGCATTTGCCCGGGTGGGAAGCGTCGATGCCGTGTATGGCTACGTGTTTTCGAGGTGAGTGCTGAACCTCATGGCCCGCCGAGAGGCATCATCTTTCTGCATCATCTTTCTTGCCAACGGCAGTCAAACGGACGACACTGGCCAGAAGAGCTTCCGTGGACTTCCCAGGCGCACGATTTTCCATGGGAATTTAGCTTTGGCGGTATTCACTGTCACCAATCTGAACGATTCCGGCCTGGGTTCCCTGCGGGCTGAAATAACCGCTGCGAATGCCGGCGGTACGCCGGGCACCATCCAGTTCGCCGTCGCCGGAACGATTTCGCTGCTCAGCACCCTGCCGGCATTAAGCGCGGATGTCCTGATCGATGGAACCAGCGCACCCGGTTATGCCGCAAGCGGGCCGGTCGTGGCCATCAACTGCAACGGGTTTTCGGGTTTGGTGCTCGGGGCGGGGTCCGGAGGGTCGGAACTGCTGGCGGTGGGAATCGCCAATGCGAGCGGGTACGGCGTCACATTGCAGGGCAGCCCGGAGACGCTCGCCGCAAGCTCGATCGTTTCCACCGTTGGCGGCGTCTATGCGACGGCCGCATCCGGCCAGTACATCAGCACGTCGGGCGTGATTTCCGCCGGCACGGTCGGGATCAACATCGCTGGCAGCGGTGCGGCGCTGAACAATGCCGGAAGCATTGTCGGGACCACGACATACGGCGTGCTGTTGCAGCACGGGGGCACGGTCACCAACCAGACCGGCGACCTCATCCAGGGCGGCAAGTATGGCGTCCTGGTCAACAACGCCGCTGGGACGGTCATCAACAGCGGCAGCATCGGCGCGCTCCGGCCGGTCGGCCCTGGCGGATCATATGTTAATCCCGTCGGCGTCGATCTGACTGCCGGCGGCGCCGTCACCAACCTGAGTGGCGGCATCATCTCCGGCAGTCTCGACGGCGTCAGGTTTGCGAATGCCGTCGTCAATGGCGGCACTATCATTGGATCGTTCCTCGGCATCGACGGTGCCAGCGTCATCACCAATCTCTATGGTGGGACGATCGTCGGCGGCTCAGAAGGCGCGATCAATGCCATCGGTGTCGGCAGTGTCACCGTGATCAATGGCGGCTTGATCACCGCGTCCAACCGGTACGGCGGGTTCCAGCTTGGCCGTGGCACCGTCACCAATTTGAGCACCGGCACGATTTCCGGCGTTCAGGCCGTCAGCTTCGTCGGCAACTATAGTGGCCAACAACTGGTCAATGCGGGCCTGATCGATGCCGGGGTCAATTTCTACGGAGCTGGCACAGTTATCAATGAGAGCCATGCCACGATCACCGACTCCCTCGGCGCGAGTGGCAGCAGGTTCGTCCAGGCGTCGCTGACAGTCAGCAATGCCGGAACCATCGACGGAGTTGTCAGCGCGGCACGCGTCCTCGCGTATCCCGGCGCAACGTTCGCAAGCCCGGTTTACAGCCCGCTGCTGCAATTGGCCCCCGGTGCGAGCACCGGAACCTTGACCGGCCTCGGTTCGCGCTACGTTTTCACCAACGCCACCATCGATTCAGGCGCCAACTGGAACCTGGCCGGTGGCGCAAACACACTCGCTTCCGGCACCACGCTGATCGATGCCGGCACGCTGACAATCGCCGGCACGCTGTTCCTGGACAACGGCACTCTGGTCAACAGCGGCAGTCTGATCAACGACGGCAGGATCGTCCTGGAAACCGGCACGCTGACCACCGGCAATTTCAGTGGCGATGGAACCATCGTGTTTGCCGGCACAAACGAGCTTGTTTCATTCGCCAGCGCGGCCGCGACGGCGAACGTCGTGGCAGGGTTCGCACCCGGCGAAACGATCGAGCTGACCGGGCAGACGGTTACCGCCGTGAGCCTGGTCAACGCCAACACATTGCAGGTCGGTCTGCTGGCCAACGATCCAGTCAACATCACGCTCGATCCGGCGCAAGACTATGCGCCCGACGTCCTGGAATTTTTCAATAACGGCGGCAACGGCTTCATCAGCGTGCAACCGGCTCCACCGTCAGTGAGTGGCGTGGTCGCCTCGCAGGATGTCCCTGCGGCGGAGGCAATAGCGCCGTTCGCGGCGGCCGTTATTAGCGACATCAACCTGAACCCGAGTGATACCATTACCGTCACGCTGTCCAACTCAGCCCTGGGCTCTATATCGGACAGTCAGGGCGGCAGCTACAATTCAGCCGATGGCGTCTTCACCGTTACCGGCCCGCCCGGTACTGCGACCACGGTCCTGCAATCCCTGAAATACACCCCGATTGCTTCCACGAACGGCTTCGTAACCAGCGAGTCGTTCACACTCGCCGTGTCGAATGATATCGGCCCCGCCACGCCGGCAACCACATCCACGATCGTGGCCGTCACCCAGGTGCTCTCGCTGGTTTCGAGCAGCCGCATTTCTATCTCGGCATCACCGGACGGCTCAGGCTTTGCCGCACCGCAGTCCGGCGACACCAATGAAGCCGTGCTTCTGACGCCATCCCAAGGCGGCGTCTATGCGGTGCCTGCCGGCGAACAAGCCGAGTTCCTGGGCGGCACCACGAGCGCCATATTGCTCGACAGCACGGTCGGCAACGCCATACTCGCGGGCAATTCCGGCAACGACACAATCGCCGCGACGGCGCGCGGCGATTCCATCATCGACGGCCACGGCGCGAATCTGCTCTTTGCCGGCGCGGACGTGCTGGTCTCCTCCAATGGAGGACATGACACAGTCTCCGCGCTGGGCGATGCGGTGTCGGTGCAATCCGCCGGCGCCAATGCGCTGGTGTTCGGCGCATTCGGAACCAACGCCGGCGCGCTGAACGTTTCGCTTGGAAACGCACAGGCAACGCTGTCGGCGGGCCAGAGCAACACGACGGTTACGGCCAGCGGTGGCGATGCGCTGATCTTTGGTGGATTCGCTTCGCCGGCCGGAAGCCTGAGCCTGCTCGATACCGGCCATGGCGACACGATTTCGCCCGGCAACAGCAACGTCACCGCGACCCTGGAGGGCTCAGCCGCCCTGGTGTTCGGCAACTACGGAAACGCGTCCGGCGGATTGAACCTGATCGACGCTGGCACCGGAGATACGATCGCGGTCGGCAACAGCCCGGCAACACTCACCGGTGGGGGCAACGGATCGTTCGTGTGGGGCGGCTCCGGCCCATTGCAGTTCACCGGTGGCACCGGCGTCGCAACCGTGGTGGCGGGAACCGGCGCGACAACGGTCACGTCAGGCAGCGGCGGCACGATATTGTTCGGCAGTGCCGGCAGCACCATGATTGCGATGGGCGGTCATGGACTGGAGTATGTCGCCGGCGACGGCAACGAGACACTGAATGCCGGCGGCTCGTCAGGCGCCAACACGCTTGTCGGCGGATTGAATCCGGGCAGCGCCGAATCGATCGTTGGTGGTTCCGGCAATGATGTCATATTCGCCGGCGCCGGCTCCGATACACTCGCCGGCGGCGGCGGCGCCAACGTCTTTTCCTTCGTGGCCAGCCTGACGCATGGGGCGGCCGACGTGATCGCGGATTTCAACGCAAACGACGTGGTGTTCCTGAACGGTTACGGAACCGGCGATGCGGCGACCGCTCTGGGCGCCGCGGTGTCGTCCGGCGGCAACACGACGATCACGCTATCCGACAACACCCGGATCACGTTCCTGGGGATTGACAGCGTTGGCGCGCTGCGAGGGCACGTGTTCTCGGGGTAACGCCCCCCAGCGGTGGACGTGTCACTGCGAGGCCGTTTGGCCGAAGCAATCTCGTTCGTCATGAGCTGCCGGCGGCTCGTCAGACCGGGATTGCTTCGGCCAAGTCGCCTAACAGGAAACAAGGTTCCCCCCTCCCCTTGCGGGAGGGGCCAGGGGGAGGAGTGGGTACCGTCACAGTCCCCGGAGGTACCCACCCCTCCCCCGACCCCTCCCGCAAGGAGAGGGGGGCACCTCAACCTCTGCCGCACTCGCCGTCGTTTTGTCCAGGGCGGGTTGGCCCGTCGGCCGGTGGCGACTCGCAATGACAGATCGCTACTCCGCAGCGGTGGATTCAGCCGGGGTGGCGGGGCCTTCGGTGGGGACTGTGGCGCGGGCGCGCTCGGCGATGCGCGCCGACTTGCCGGAGCGACCGCGCAGGTAATACAACTTCGCGCGGCGTACCGCGCCGCGGCGGACCACGGCGATTTCCGCTACCAGCGGGGAATACAAGGGGAAAACACGCTCCACGCCTTCGCCGTAGCTGATCTTGCGCACCGTGAAGTTGCTGTTCAGGCCCTTGTTGGAGCGGGCGATGCACACGCCCTCGAACGCCTGGGTGCGGGTGCGCTCGCCTTCCACCACCTTCACCGCGACGCGGACGGTGTCACCGGCCTGGAACTCGGGGATGGCGCGGCCCTGGGTGAGGCGGGCGATTTCCGCGGCTTCGAATTGCTGGATGATGTTCATGGGGGGCGTCCTTTCGGGCGAGTGATTACGGTGCGCTTGCCGGCATGGCAACCGGCGTGGCGGCGCGGGCGGCCCAGAGATCGGGGCGGCGCTCGCGGGTGATGCGTTCGGCTTCGGTGCGGCGCCAGGCGGCCACCGCTTCGTGGTGGCCCGATAGCAGCACGTCCGGCACGCGGCGGCCCTGCCAGTCGGCTGGGCGGGTATAGTGCGGGTATTCCAGGAGATGGTGGGCGAAGCTTTCCTCGGTGGCGCTGTCGGCCGCACCCATGACGCCGGGCAGCAGGCGGACGACGGCGTCGAGGACGACCAGGGCGGGCAGCTCGCCGCCGGACAGGACGTAGTCGCCGACGCTGAGCTCCTGGAGGCCGCGCGAGTCGATGACGCGCTGGTCGATGCCCTCGTAGCGGCCGCACAGCAGGATCACGCCGGGGGCGGCGGCGAGGCGGGCGGCGTCTTGCTGGGTGAAGCGGCGGCCGCGCGGGGTCAGGCAGATCGCGGGGCGGGTGTCGGCGACCGAGGCGAGGGCGGCGTCGATCACGTCCGGCCGCATGACCATGCCGGGGCCGCCGCCGAATGGAGTGTCGTCCACGGTGCGGTGGCGGTCGGTGGCGAAGTCACGGATGTTGATCGGGCCGAGCGACCAGGTGCCGGCGGCCAGGGCACGGCCGGCGAGCGACAGGCCAAGCGGGCCGGGGAACATCTCGGGGAACAAGGTCAGGACGGAGGCTCGCCAGGTCATGGCTGCAGTACCCCCTCCCCCCTTGTTGTGGGGGAGGGACGGGGTGAGGGGCGGTTGGTGCTTGGCTTGCCTGGTTGGAGCGTGGGGTTGGCCCCCTCTCCCCCTTCGGTCCGCTTCGCGGCCCAAACCCCCTCAAGGGGGGAGGGGGGATCTATCGTCACTCGGCCTCGTGCGACATCCACTGCCGGCACGGCGGCGCGGGTGAACGGGACCAGCAGCGGGGGAGCGCCCGGGTGGGCGATCTCCAGACTGATGCCGGCGCCGTAGTCGTGCACGGCGGTTACGGTGCCCAGGGGGGCATCCGTCGTGTCCATCGCGGCCAGGCCGACGAGGTCGGCGAGGTAGAATTCGTCCGGGTCGGGGGCGGGCAGGGCCGCGCGGTCGATGAACAGCGGCGTGTTGGTCAGCTTTTCCGCGCCGCTGCGGTCGGCGACGCGCATTGGTGTGCCGTCCACCAGTTCGGCGACCTCGGCCACGCCCTCGCCGCGCCAGCGCAGCGTGAAGCTGCGGCCGCGCTCGTCGGACAGCGGGCCATACGCGGCCAGGGCGGCCGGGTCGGCGGTGTGGCTCGTCACGTGGACGAGGCCGCGCACGCCGTGCGGCCGGCCGATCACGCCCAGCAGGATGCGGGAGTCCGGCATCGCTGCATCACGCCGGAGCGGCGGCCTTGGCGCGTTCCAGCGCCTTCTTGCCCGGCGCGGACTTGATCGGTTGCTCGCGCATCGCCGGCATCGGCGCGAGCCCGGCGCGGCCGAGGAACTTCGCCACCCGATCGGTGGGCAGCGCGCCCTGGCCCATCCAGTGCTGGATGCGCGCATCGACCAGGCGGATGCGGTCCGCATGCTCTTGCGGGAGCATGGGGTTGTAGCTGCCGAGCTTCTCGATGAAGCGGCCGTCGCGCGGGCTGCGGCTGTCGGCGACCACAATGTGGTAGTACGGGCGCTTCTTGGCGCCGGCGCGGGCGAGGCGGATCTTCAGGCCCATGGGGGAGTATCTCCTGCGGGGATGGGTTGGCGGGTTTGCGATAGCCCGTCATGGCCGGCCTTGAGCCGGCCATCCGCGCAAGATGCCGCGGCCGGGCGGGGAGCGGACGGCACGGGCGCTGCGTAGATGGCCGGGTCAAGCCCGGCCATGACGGGAAGATCATCGCGGCGGGGCATGTTCAGAACGGCCTCCGGTGGTGGCCGCCTTGCATCGGTTTCTGTTTGGGCATGATCGCGGACAGGCCGTGGCGCATCAGGCCCTTCTGCCCCAGCTTGCTCATCTTCTTCATCATCGTCGCCATGTCGTCGAACTGCTTCAGCATCTTGTTCACGTCCTGCACTGTCGTGCCGGACCCCGCGGCGATGCGCTTCTTGCGGCTGGCCTTGACGATGTCGGGGGCACGCCGCTCCTTCGGGGTCATCGATGAGATGATCGCCCGGTGGCGCTTGAACATGGTCTGGTCGAGGTTGGCGCCCTCGATCTGGTCCTTGAACTTGCCCAGCCCCGGCAGCATCCCGACGATCGAGGAGAAGCTGCCCATCTTGCCGATCTGCTTGAGCTGGGCGGCGTAGTCCTCCAGGTCGAACTTGCCGCGCATCATGCGTTGGGCGAGGCGTTCCGCTTCCTCCTGGTCGATCGTCTCGGACGCCTTTTCCACCAGGCCGACGATGTCGCCCATGCCGAGGATGCGGCCGGCGACGCGTTCGGGGTGGAAATCCTCCAGCGCGTCCTGCTTTTCACCCACGCCGACCAGCTTGATCGGGGCGCCGGTGATGGCGCGCATCGACAGCGCCGCGCCGCCGCGGGCGTCGCCGTCCATGCGGGTCAGCACCACGCCGGTGATGGTCAGCGCGTCGTGGAACGCCTTGGCGGTGTTGACCGCGTCCTGGCCGGTCATCGCATCGACCACGAGGAGCGTTTCGGCGGGGCTGGTCTCGGCGCGGATGTCGCGGACCTCGTCCATCAGCTCCTGGTTGATGGCGAGGCGGCCGGCGGTGTCGAGGATGACCACGTCGAAGCCCTCGCGCCGGGCGGTATCCAGCGCGCGGCGGGCGATCTGCACCGGGGTCTCGCCGGCGACGATCGGCAGGCTGGGCACGCCGGCCTGGTCGGCAAGCTGGGCGAGCTGGAGCTGGGCCGCGGGGCGCTGGGTGTCCAGGCTGGCCAGCAGCACCTTGCGGCGTTGCCGGTCCTTGAGGCGGAGCGCGATCTTGCCGGCGGTGGTGGTCTTGCCGCTGCCTTGCAGGCCGACCATCAGGATGGGGACGGGGGGCGTCGCGTTCAGGTTGAGCGGGACGGCGCCCTCGCCGCCCAGCGCGTCGATCATCGCGTCGTTGACGATCTTGACGATCTGCTGGCCGGGGGTGACCGAGGACAGGACCTCGGCGCCAAGGGCACGGTCGCGGACCTTGGCGATGAAGTCGCGCACGACGGGGAGGGCCACGTCGGCGTCGAGCAAGGCGACGCGGACCTCGCGGAGGGCCTCGCCGATGTCGGTCTCGGAGAGGGCGCCGCGCTGGCGGAGGCGGGTGAAGACGCCGGACAGCTTGTCGGAGAGGGCTTCGAACATGGCGTGGCCTTCGGTCGGCGGTCCTTTACAACGGCAAACGCGCCGCTGCGCGAGCCTTCGCGGAGCGGCGGAGCCCCCGCGTCGGGCGGGGACCGGGTTGGGGAGTTGGCCCGGATGGCGGGGGTTTATGGGGTGGGGGTGGGGGAGTCAAGGAAGGGGGCTGGTGCCTGATTGAGAGGTTATCATGCTTGATGCGAGTCCCGATCGCTCATGAGTAGAACTAGCCCAGTTCGGCATCGACTGGTAACCTCGACGTGGACAGAGCGCTGGGATTAATGTCATGCAACCAACAACCGATTGCCGACTTGGTATCACGGCCCACAACGGCGCGGCTCCGAGCCTATCCGTGATAGTCATAGCACTACTAATCGTGTTTGGCAGTCCCAAAGGAGCAATTGCAGATAGCACTAGTGATGGCTTGCGGGCAATTACTGACACTGCTGACCGCATTTGTGGGATCGTCGCCACATCAGGGGAGTATCAAAGCCTGAAAGTCCAGGGGGATGTAAATGCTCAGCTAAATGGACTACTGAAAAAACTAGCCGGGCTCGGCATATCCGGTAGGGCAGCCTTAGATACAGAAGACTATAAGGGCGTTCTACAGTCGGATCTTCCGAGCGCATTGCGAGATATACGGGATTGTAAGCTGAAAGTCTTTGATACGCTACAGAGGAAACTCTTGCCGGATACCTCGGCGACCGGACCGAGAGGTGAGATATCTTCCCCCAACACAGAGCCAATTTTGGCTCCTGTCGCAGCGCCTGGTTCGGCCGGGTGGTCGAGAGACGCGCGTACCGGTTGCAATATCTGGAATCCATCACCACGTGCCGCGGTCACCGTCTCCTGGTCAGGTGGATGTCTCGGCGGTATGGCATCGGGCCAAGGAATTCTTGAATGGCACGCCCCTGATCTGTTCCAACGATACGATGGTGAGTTGGTGAATGGCAGGCAGGAGGGTCATGGTATTTTTACTAATGAAAAAGGTATGCACTGCGACGGTGATTTCCGAGACGACAGACTGACTGGCCAAGCTAAGTGTACTTGGCCAAACGGAGCAAGCTATGAGGGAGATTGGGTTGATTGGAAACCAGACGGTCATGGTACTATTACAAAAGTCAACGGTGACAGTTACACGGGGCCGTTTGTCAATGGTAAGGAGAACGGTCGCGGCGTAATAAAATTTGCGAACGGAGCTCGCTATTACGGCGAAGTCGTGGATGGTCGGATTAGTGGTAATGGCACAATGACCAAACCTGACGGAAGCAGCTTCACAGGCAATTTCGCGAACGGCGAGGCGAACGGCCGCGGTGTGCTAAGGTTCCCGAACGGAGCCCACTACGATGGTGAAGTAGTGGATGGTCGGATTAGTGGCTATGGCACAATGACCAAGCCTGACGGAAGCAGCTTCACAGGCAATTTCGTTAATGGAAGAGAGAGCGGCCTGGGCATCGTCACTACACAGGATGGAAGACGGATTCAGGTCGAATTTCAAGATGGACAATTGGTACGACGTTAGTGACCGAAACGCGATCCATTAGGCCATGAGTACGAGTCCGTTGTTGAACGTACAAAACTAACAAATGTGGGCAATACTCAGCGTAGATGATGGCAGCATAAGGCACGTCAGGAGAAGAATGATCTGCCGTCCGCGGCGACTTGCTTGACCCTAGCATTCTCCCCTTCCGCCGCGCCTCCACAAACGCCCGCAGCACCGCATTGATCCGTGTCTGGTACCCCGGCCCGAGCGCCTTGAACCAACGCAGCACCTCGGGGGCCAGCCGAATGTGGATCGCCCGCCGTCGCTGCGGCGCGCCGAGTTTCACCATGCTCCTCCCATCCCTGGCAACGCCCCGTCCCCCTCACGACTCCCCTCATTTTCGTCTTACCCAGACCTTGCGCCGATTCGCACCGATTCCCTACCAGATCGGGGAACTTCGTGGATGAGGGTGCGTCATGGAAATGGCAGCGGCGGAACTGCGCGACGGCGGACGGCTGAAGGACATCCGCGGGTTCATTGACGGCCTGTACGGCCA
>DASXFW010000256.1:0-7426 GCA_036489395.1 Acetobacteraceae bacterium
TACCTCTGGCTTCAGGCTTGGTCGGTAGGCCCAGGATGGACTTGCACCTTCCTGACAAGGCACGCTCACGGACGCACGATGGCCGGGTCAAGCCCGGCCATGACGGGAAATGCCGATGCCGACGCGACCAGCCGATGAGTCCGTACTTTCGGCCCCTGGTATTACATACGCGCCGACGCCTCAGCGTCATGCCTACGTCCCCACGTCATGCCGCCGAAGGTCGGCATCCACGACTGGCGGTGCGGACCTCAGTCGTGGATGCCGACCTTCGTCGGCATGACGTGGGGACCGCGCGGACGGGCCGCGGGAGCGCGGACGGGCCCGCGGGCGCCGCGGGAGTGCGGACGGGCAATGGGCGGGGCGCAAACCTCGCCGCCGGCGGCGCGCGTGCCGCGGTCAGGCCGCCGGCCGCGGTCAGGCCGCCGGCCGCGGTCAGGCCGCTGTGCCGCCGACCGTCAGCCCCGCCAGCTTCAGCGTCGGCTGACCGACGCCCACCGGCACGCCCTGGCCGTTCTTGCCGCAGGTGCCGATGCCGGCATCCAGCGCCATGTCGTTGCCCACCATCGTGACTTTCGTCAGTGCGTCCGGGCCGTTGCCGATCAAGGTGGCGCCCTTCACCGGCGCGGTCACCTTGCCGTCCTCGATCAGATACGCCTCGCTCGCCGAGAACACGAACTTGCCTGACGTGATATCGACCTGGCCGCCGCCGAAATTCACCGCGTACAGCCCGCGCTTCACCGAACGGAGCATCTCTTCCGGCGACGCGGTGCCGCCCAGCATGATCGTGTTGGTCATTCGCGGCATCGGTGCATGGGCGTAGGACTGGCGGCGGCCATTGCCGGTGGCCGCCATGCCCATCAGCCGTGCGTTCAGCCGGTCCTGCATGAAGCCGACCAGGATGCCGTCTTCGATCAGTACGGTACGGCTGGTGGGGGTGCCCTCGTCATCGACCGTCAGGCTGCCGCGGCGATCCGGCATCGTTCCGTCGTCCACGACGGTGACGCCGGGCACCGCGATGCGCTGGCCGAGCAACCCCGCGAAGGCCGAGGTCTTCTTGCGATTGAAATCGCCTTCCAGGCCGTGGCCGATCGCCTCGTGCAGCAGGATGCCGGGCCAGCCGGGGCCGAGCACCACCTCCATCTCGCCCGCCGGGGCCGGCACGCTTTCCAGGTTCACCAGCGCCTGGCGCAGCGCCTCATCGACCGCGGCCTTCCAGGTGGCCTCGCCGGTCACGTGGTCGTAGGCGAAGCGGCCGCCGGTGCCGTAACTGCCGGTCTCCCGCCGTCCATCGTGTTCTACCACCACCGAGACATTCAGCCGCACCAGCGGGCGCAAATCGGCCACCCGCGTGCCATCGGGGCGCATGATCTGCACCGCCTGCCATTCCCCGCCGAGCGAGGCCATGACCTGCTTCACCCGGGAATCCTTGGCGCGGGCATAGGCGTCGAGCTCCGCCAGCACGCCGGTGCGGGTGGAAAAATCCATGGCGGCCAGCGGGTTGGCGTCGGAATACAGCCGGGAATTGGTGGCGCGTGGCGGCTCGGCGGCGGTGCCGGAATAGCCGGCGGCGACCGCGGCCACGCTGGCGGCGGCGCGTTGCAGCGCCGGTTCGGAGAGCTCGCCGGCATGGGCGTAACCGGTCGCCTCGTTCGCGACCGCGCGCAGGCCGAAGCCGAGCGACGTATCGAACCCGGCGCTGCGGATTCGGCCGTCATCCAGGCTGAGCTGCTCGCTTTCACGATACTCCAGGAACAACTCGCCGTCGTCGCTGTGGGCCAGGGCGCCGGACAGGGTGCGCTCGGCGGCTTCGCGGCTCAGTGCCGCGTCGGCACGCTGAAAGAACAGTCGATCGGTCTCTGCGAGCGGCGTCATGGCATCTCCTGCTGCGCGTAGGGTGGTGCGTATAAGAGTGGGCTCGCCGGGCGCGTTTCGCCATGCAAGCCGCGCACCGCCCCCCTCCCCTTGAGGGAGGGGCTGGGGGAGGGGTGCTTACAGCCGCGGTTTCGGCGCGCCTGAGCGGGATAAGGAGCGCGAGGCCGAAGAGGGGAGGGGTGCTTACAGCCGCGGTTTCGGCGCGGACGCACCGCTTGCGCCCGTACCCCTCCCCCTAGCCTTGGTCCGCTTCGCGGCCCAAGCCCACAAGGGGAGGGGGGACTCTGGCACTCTCACCTCTCACGAGACTGTCCCGCGGGAGGCGGATCTCCGCCGTCGTGCCTTTGCCGACTTCGCTGGCCAGCGACAGCGTGCCGCCGTGGCCGGCTACCAGCGCGCGTGACATGTAAAGCCCAAGGCCGGCGCCCTGGAACCGGCGGGACAGCGCAGATTCAAGTTGTGTGAACGGCTCGAACACCCTGCTCAGTTCGGCGTCCGGAATGCCGATGCCGGTATCGCGTACGAAGATCAGCAACTCCCCTTCGGGTTCGATGCGCGCGCCGACGGTGACGGTGCCGCCGACCTGGGTGAACTTCACGGCGTTCGAGAGCAGGTTGCGCAGCACCTGGGCAAGGCGGCGTTCGTCGCCGCGCAACGCGGGCAGCGACCTGGCCAGGTCCGTGGTCAGCGCGATCTCGGCCGCCTGTGCCGCCGCATCGGCCTGCCGCACCGCGGCTCGCACAAGGCGCGCGACGTCCACGCGCTCGGATGCCAGGTCGAAACGGCCGGACTCGATGCGGGCGACGTCGAGGATGATGTTGATCAAGCCCAGCAGGTTGCGGCCGGATTCGTTGATCTGGCGGGCGAACTCGGCGACGCGGGACGGCGCGGGATTGTCCGACTCCCGCAACAGGGCGTCGGAGAAGCCGATCACGGCGTTCAATGGCGTGCGCAGTTCGTGGCTCATGGTGGCCAGGAAGCGGGATTTCGCCTGGTTCGCCGCCTCCGCGGCTTCCTTGGCGCGGCGAAGTTCTTCCTCGGAGCGGCGCGCCTCCGTCACATCGGTGGTTGTGGTGACCCATCCGCCGCCGGGCGTTGGGTCGGATCGAAGCTCCAGCAGGCGGCCCGAGCGGCTTGTGGTGGTGCGGAGGTAGGGCACCGACCGGTCGGTGTTGCGCAGCGTTTCGGCCCGGGCATGCCCGCGTTCGCCCTCGCCGAACTCGCCGCGCTGCAGCATGTCGTTGAGGATGTCCGCCTCGGTTCGGCCTGGCGTCAGCAGCCCCGGCGGGTGGTGCAGGAGCTCCGCCGCTATGGCGTTGGCGGCGATCAGCCGATGGTCGGGACCCCAGAGAACGACGCCTTGACGAACGGCAGCCAGCATCGCCGCGACTTCGTTGGCGCGGCGTGACAGTTCCGCTTCTGCCTGGGTCAGCGGCGTGATGTCGGTGACGACGCTGATATGGCCGCCGTCCGGCAGCGGCGCGGTGCGGACGTCGATCGCTGTTCCGTTCGGCCGGCGGCGGCGGCGCATCTGCGGGCGGCCGATATCGAAGGACAGTTGCTCGGTCCGAATTTGCTCGGCATCCCCGGATCCGTATTCGCCGGCTTCGGCGCGGCGGCGGATCACGTCGGTCATGTGGTCGCCGAGCGCGATCGGCGCGCCCTTCATCACCTCGTTATAAGCCTGGTTGAACATGCGCACCCGGCGGTCCGGGCCATAGACGCAGATGCCGTGCGGAATGGTCTCGAGGATGATGCTGAGCGATCGGGCGCGGCGCGACGCCTCATCTTCGGTGGTGGCGATCAGCGTGATGTCTGCGAGGGTGATGGTGAAACCGCCGTCGGGCAGTGGGTCGGAGCCGATCCAGAGGATCTGGCCGTTGCTGCGCTGTCGTCGCACGGCGTTGGGCAGTGCGCGGTCCAGCATGCGCTGTGCGGCGATGAACGCGGCGCCATCCTGGTCGATATAGCCTTCGCGCAACGCCAGCAGGTCGAGCAGCGCGTCCAGTTTCATGCCAACCTGCACGCGGTCCGAAGGCAGGCCGAGCATTTCGGTAAATCGGACGTTGGAGAAGATCAGGGTGAAATCCGGCTGGAACACGGCAAACCCGGCGCGCCAGGTGGCCAGCGCGCTGGTGACGCGGGCGAGGCCCGATTCGGCCTCGGCGCGCGCGGCAATCAGCGCCGTCGTTTCCACGGCGCAGGCGACGTGGCCACCGTCGGGCAGCGGCGCGGTGATCAGATCGTAGCTGCGGCCCTTGTGGGTGCGTCGGCGCAGTCGGCCGAGTCGATTGCGATCCATCGCGAGCGCTTCGGCCGCGAGCTCCTCGGGATCGCCCGGGCCGTACATGCCGCGATATGCCGAGGCTCGCAGCGCCTGCGCGAGTGGCATTCCCGGCGGAAAGCTGTCAGGGGGCAGATCGAGCGAGGCGCAATATGCAGGATTGATCAGGACGATGCGCTGATCAGGATCGACCACGGTTACACCGACCGGCAATGCCTCAATGACGGCGGCATAGGTTGCGGCGTCAATGCCGGGTGGAGGCGGAATCGGCGGGCTCATGACGCTTGGGAAAGCGCGCGGATCATGCCCGTGCCACGCGCAGCGGCGGGCGCCGAATCGCATGCAGCAGCAGACAGGCGGCGGTCAGTACCAGCACTGCATTGACCTGGTGGGCGACGCCGAGAGCCGGCGGAACGACGAGCAGCAGGGTGGCCACGCCCAGCGCGTATTGCAGCGCGACGGCGGCTGCGAGCACCGCCAGCGGCCAGCGTACCGTGGCCGGAGGGCGCAGGACAAAACCGACGATCAGCGTGCATGTCACGGCCATTGCTGTGAGTGTCGCCAGGAGGCGATGGTCGAACTGAACTGCGGCGAGGTTATCAGTCAGATTGCGCACGAAAGGTGTCAGCCGCGCATAGTCCGGCGGAACGATGTCACCCTCCATTAACGGGAACGTGTTGTAGTCGAAACCAGCGTGGGTGCCGGCAACGAAACCGCCGGCGACGATGGTGAGGGCGATCAGGCCGAAGCACGTCGCGGCGAGAACGCGCAGCAGCCGTGCGTGCGGCACGCGCTGGCCGTAGGGGCGCAGCACGGAGAGGCCGGTCCACAGGATCGCGACGTACAGCACGAGGGCGAACAGCAGGTGGATTTCCAGGCGGTCCGGTGCGACGGCGGTGCTGTCGGGGCGGAAGCCGGAGCTCACCATGAACCAGCCGACGGCGCCTTGCAGGCCGCCGAGGACGAACAACAGCAGCAGCCAGGGACGCAGCCGGCGCTCGATGCGGCCGGTGGCCCAGAACCAGATCAGCGGGCCGATGAAGGCGAGGCCGATCAGCCGGCCCCACAGCCGGTGGGTCCATTCCAGCCAGAAGATGTGCTGGAAGCCGGCCAGACCGAAGCCGTGATTGACCAGCGCGTATTGCGGAATCTGCTGATACAGGTGGTACAGTTTCTCCCAGTCGGTGTGGTTGAGCGGCGGGAGGATGCCGGTGAACGGCTTCCATTCCATGATGGAAAGGCCGGAGCCGGTGAGCCGGGTGGCGCCGCCGAGGCCCACCATGATCAGGATCATGCCGGCGACGCCAAACAACCAGCCGGCCACGAGCCGGCGGTTACGCTGGCTGGCGGCGCGGTCGGCGGGCGGAACTCCAGGAAAATCCCGCACATCAAATGGCATGCGAGCAGTATAGGAGCAGCGCGCGGCGGAAGATACTGCGTCCGCGGGTCGTTGCGAGGTTGGCAGGGGGGCTGCTGTCGGCGCGGCGGTCTGCTGTCGATGCTTCGGCCAAGCGGCCTAACAAGAAACCAAGAAACAAGGTTCCCCCCTCCCCTTGAGGGAGGGGTTGGGGGAGGGGTGCGTTCATCCACCGACCGCGGATGTACGCACCCCTCCCCCAACCCCTCCCTCAAGGGGAGGGGAGAACCTGCGTCAAGCGGCCGACGCCGTTTCATCCAGCGCGGGCCGGCCGGCGGCCAACTCGCAATGACAGGGACCCGGGACGCCTAATGCAACAGCAGCCATGCCCCAGGGTGGCGGACGCTGGGCGGCTTCACCAACTTTACCGTGGCAACCCGGACCGAGTGCACCTTGCCGTCCAGCTCGCGGCTCCAGAAATCGAGGAACTTGTGCAGCACCGGATATTCCGGGGCCAGGTCGAGTTCCTGCCATACATAGGTCTGTAGGACGCGGGGGTGATCCGGCAGGTGATACAGGATCTCGGCCGTGGTCAGCCGATAGTCCTTCAATTGCAGTGCGAGGCTCATGCTACCTCTCGTGTTGTCTCTCCGCCTGGACTCGTGCGGCGTTGCTGCACCACAACAGAATGACACGGCACACGGCTGCGAAAGCAAGTGGAAAAACACAGACTTTTCAACGGACTGGCACTCATCCTGGGCGATTGCTGCCGGCCCGCGCGCCAGTTCGCCGGAACCGGGACACGATCCCTTGACTTGGCCAGGGCGCGGGCCTAGATGCGCTGGCACTCCCTGGGTGGGAGTGCTAACAACGCCGCCGGACCCCGGCCGCGTCTGTCAGCGCCAGGTCCAATCAACCAGTACTGAGACACCTCAGGAGCGAAGCGTATGAAGTTCCGTCCTCTGCACGACCGCGTTGTCGTTCGCCGGCTCGATGCCGAAGAGAAGACTGCCGGCGGCATCATCATCCCCGACACGGCCAAGGAAAAGCCGATGGAGGGCGAGGTCATCGCCGTCGGCCCCGGCGCCCGCAACGAACAAGGCCAGCTTGTCGCCCTGGACGTGAAGTCCGGCGACCGCATCTTGTTCGGCAAGTGGTCCGGCACCGAGGTCAAGCTCGACGGCGAAGAGCTGCTCATCATGAAAGAGTCTGACATCATGGGCATCGTCGAGGGCACCCCGGCCGCCAAGAAGAAGGCCGCCTGATCCAACCCCACCCCATCCGACCAGATAGCAATACACGAGGGAATTGAAACATGGCTGCGAAGGAAGTTCGCTTCGCCGGTGATGCCCGTGCACGCATGCTGCGTGGCGTGGACATCCTGGCTGACGCGGTGAAGGTTACGCTGGGTCCGAAGGGCCGCAACGTGGTGCTCGACAAGAGCTTCGGCGCGCCGCGGATCACCAAGGACGGCGTCACCGTCGCCAAGGAGATCGAGCTGGCTGACAAGTTCGAAAACATGGGCGCCCAGATGGTGCGCGAAGTGGCCTCGAAGTCGTCCGACCAGGCCGGTGATGGCACCACCACGGCGACCGTGCTGGCCCAGGCGATCGTCCGCGAGGGCGTCAAGGCCGTGGCCGCCGGCATGAACCCGATGGACCTGAAGCGCGGCATCGACATGGCCGTCGAAGCCGTCGTCGAGGACATCAAGAAGCGCACCAAGAAGGTCTCGACCAACGAAGAGATCGCCCAGGTCGGCACGATCTCGGCCAATGGCGAGCGTGACATCGGCCAGATGATCGCCAAGGCGATGCAGAAGGTCGGCAACGAGGGCGTGATCACGGTCGAGGAGGCGCAATCGCTCGAGACCGAGCTCGAGGTGGTCGAGGGCATGCAATTCGATCGCGGTTACG
>DASXFW010000074.1:0-26481 GCA_036489395.1 Acetobacteraceae bacterium
GGTCTCGATATGGAGGATTTCGTAGCCACGGGCCATGAGCCGGCGGGCGTCGTGCTTGCGAAGGTCCAGTGTGGTGCGAAGGGTTGGCATGTGAGGAAACTCCCGTTCTCTGGATCAGCCCGATTGCTGATGAGCGGCGGGAATGACGGCCCACGGGTCGGCTCAACCCTTGAGGTGCGCGAGCGGGCGGGGCCGGGTTGCGGCCGGCGCGGGCCTTCTTCCGGCCTGCGCGGGACGCGGCCTGGCCCTGTTGTAGCCCGCGTGCCTCAACCGCGCGGCGCGCGGCGCCGGAGGCGGGGTTGAAGCGGCCCGACTTCGGCCGGCATTACAATGGAAGGATCAGCGGAGGCGCTTTCTTGCGATCGTGCCGGCCTGCCCCGGCCCGCCACGTGACGCACCTGGATTATTCGGCGCAGCCACGCTCGCGGCGATCATTCGCAGCGCAACCCGGATTCGTTCGCGAACCGCAGCAGCACGTCGCCGTGGCACCGCAATGGTGCGCACCAGCAGATCAGATGCCGTCCGTGCAGCCGGTCGAGTTGCGCCATGAGGCGCGGCTGCCGGAGGAGCCAGCGCTCGTATTTCTCCACCACCTCGGCGCGGGTTCCATCCTTACCGATCACAAACGGATTGCCCCACAGGCTCGGCCTGCCGATGTAGACCGCGTTCGCCACCGCCCCTCTGAGCTGCTTCTTGTTGAGCACAAGCGGCGTCTGAACCTGTTGCATTGCCATTCCCTTTCCGTTGTGAGGCCGCCGGTGCGGGGCCTCGATGCGGCCCGGCCGGAGCGCGGGGCCTCGGCGGCGGAGGGGCGCGACGCGGGAGGGGGATCACCCGGCTTGGCAGGGCGCGAGCGCAGCGAGCAACCAAAAGCCGGGGACACCCGGGTCGCGGGCGAAGCCCTTGCCCCGCAGCGCTGGGGTGCGCTCCAGGGTCCGCGTTGATCGAGGCCTTCGGCGGCCATCGGAAAGGGGAGGGGGCTGAACAGGGGACGCGGCAGGATCAACAAGCGAGTGCCAGCGTGCTTGGGCGTCTCAAGGGAACGCGCGCGCAGGTGACGCGTGTATCCTGGGAGTGGTCGCAGGGCTCGCGCGGTGAGTGTGCGCTGCGCGTGGTTTCGCGCGGCCGGGCGGACCGGAGCCGCGCGGCGTGTGTCACACAGCGAAGCGGCGTGATGTTGACGCGGCAGGACCCTGGCCGGCAGTAGAGTGGCAGAGTCAGCAAATAGGCTTGTTACTTGCCGGCCTTTTGCGTCGTGCAGCACGCGATGGCGGAGCATCCCGTGGGGGCCGGTCCTACGATCCAATGCCTGGCATCAATGGAAGAAGGCGCGGGGACCGAAGCCCCGCGCCGGTCTGCCACCTCCGGCGGGAGCGGAACCGCGAGCGGCTCCGCCCCCGCCGTGATCCGTCACGCCATCTCGAAAGCGGCCATCTCGACGGCGGCGGCCTTGCGGGCCACGCTGGCGGCGGGTGGCGTGGGAGCCTCGTAGGGCTTCCAGGTCTCGCCGGTGAGGTCGGCATAGGCGGCGATCGCACCCTCGGCGGCGGCCATCAGGGCGAAGGACTGCAGCGCCATCTCGGCGGCGAACAGGCGGGCACGGTCGGCCTTGCTCTCGAAGCCATAGGGGCCATCACGGTCCTCGTCGCGGTCGTCGTTGAGCAGCTTGCTGGTGAGCTGCAACGCAGCCGACTTCTTGGTGCCGTAGAACTGGGCGGCGCCGAAGGCGGAGCTCACGAAAGCGCCGGTGATCCGTTGCAGGTGGATTTGCAGGGCCTTCTCGTTCAGCGCGGTCCCGAATGCCTTGGCGGCGCTGGCGATGTGCTCCCCGGTCGCGTCGCGGATGCTGTCGTAGTCAACGGCTTCCAGGCCGAAGGTGCGAACGAGGTTGTCGGCCAGGCTCTGATGCGGGGCGAGGCGGGTGACCAGCTCGAAGGTGATGGACTGGCGAACCGGCGGGGTGCGGGAGGCGGTGGGCTTCGCGGTTGGCTGGGTGGATTTCCGGGTCATGATCTCGAACCTTTCTCTGCCCGGGAGGATCCGCCGGCGTTGTGCCGGCGTCCTCCCCCTCGGGTGCGGTTCCCTTGGCCGGGCACAGGCGGCCGAGAGAAAGGCGCGCACTTGCGCGGGACCAGAGCCACGCACAGCCCGCTCTTGCGGGCGAGCATGGCGAGGACCCACCCTTTCGCGGAGGACGACGCCCGGCCTAAACCGCACGCATCCGAGGGGGTGACGCCCGACACACCACACCGGCCCTCCCCGTGAGGCAGAGAGAGATCGCAGCTTCATGGCCGGTTCACCCAGTCAAACGCGAAGCCCACGGCGTTCCACCCGGCGCGTCGGATCAGCCACACTGATGGGCTGGTTGCCTGCCCGGCAGCATGCCGCCGCTACCGAACCGCTTCCTCCCCGGCTGTCAGCCGTTGACTGCCACCATCCGCATGATCGGGGAGCCTGCCGCGTTCGCTGAGGTCGGAGGGAGGAGCTGAACGCAGGCTCGCGGATCTGCTGCTCGGCATCTTCCGGTGCTGTCGTGCTCTGGCTGTCGGTTCTGCCGGTCTCGCACCAGGCGGCGGGTGGATGCGCTCGGCCAGGCTGCTCAACGACGATTGCGCCGACCCGTTTGGTGTGCCGGCGCAGAGCAGGATGGACCTTGCCCGCCTCGCCACCCGTTGATGGCTCATGGGCCTGTGGCCGTGGACGAGGGTGCTTTCGCTGCCTGCGCACGTCAGCGGCAGGGCAGGGGGGCTGCCGGCAGGCGAATGCCGATCAGGCGGCGATCAGCAAGGTCCTCAGCCGTTCGAGTTGGCCGATTTCCTGGCGAAGACGGCGCATGCGGGGGCCGTAGGTCGCCTCCAGCCGCATCGCCGCGGCGAGGTAGCGATGCCAGGTGGTCCGGCCCCAGTGCCTGCTGTGGGAGGCGGCATTTATCCGGGAGCGCGTGCCCAGGGCGGCCGCCTCACAGGCGGCGACCATTTCGGCTTCGAGTTCGATCAGACGCGCGCGGCGGAAGTCGATCTGCAGGGTCGGCAGCATGCGGCTGAGCGGGTGCGGAAAAGCTGGGCGCGCGGATGACGATCGGGTCGGTGCCGGGAGGCTGATCGTCGATGGCGGTGACATGGCTCCGCCATCCGGAGAGAGATGGGTCATGGCGATGTCCTTGGGATGAAGCGCACCTGCCCCGGTGCTGTGGCCAGGGCAGGCGCTGCGGTCGGGTCAGGCGGCTTCGCGCTCCGCCGGATCGTCGTTGTCGAAGCCGGCAGCGTCTTCGTCGCCGGTTTCCGGGTCGGCACTGCCGTCTTCGCCGTCTTCGCCGGTCACCGGGTCGACCCAGCCGGCGCCGTGGCGACCGGGCGGGCGTTCAGTCGCTGCTTCCTGCTCCTCCGGTGTCAGCCGGAAGAGTGCGCCCGGATAGACGAAAGTGCCGTCCTTGAAGCGCGTGACCATGCGCGCCCGCGTGTCTTTCGCGCGGGGTGCGATGTTGACGCTCTCGGCACGGGCGGCGGTCTCCAGCGCGCCGCGCGACAGGCATGACAGGAACTCTTCGGTCGCCATGTTCGGCAGAAGGAGCGAGGCGCCGATCGCCTCGCCGGCGATCCGCGCGAAGGGCCCGCTCTGTGAGCGGTTCTCCCGGCACGACAGCACGCCGATCAGCATGCGTCGCGCGGCCTGGCGCAGCAGATCGAGATCGGCCGTCAGCACACCGCCTTCGGTGATCTCGCGGCAGATTGCCCGACGGTCTTCCCCGCGCAGGTCGCTGCCGCTGTCGGCGGAGACGTTGTCGCCGCCGAAGGCGAGAATCAGCAGGCCGAACAGGGTATCGTCCTCGATCGGCGTGTCGGCGAGCGCCTGATGCAGCGCATCGGTGCGCAGGTCGCCGATCATGGCGACGCCCTTCTGCGTCACGTCGGGGCGGGTTCGCACGGTCGGCGCGTCTTCGTCGTCGCTTCCGCCGGACACCGGACCGGCCGTGGGCCTGGTGCCGTCCGCTGGTTTGGCGGCCTTCTTCGGCTCGGGCAGCCGATAAGCGACGGTCTGCACCTCGCCGGTGCGCGCATCGATGAAGTGCCCGACCAGATCGGTCTTGCCGGGCTTGCTGTAGACGCGCTCGGCCTTCTTCGGCAGTTGGCCCTGGCCGTAGTCGTTCACCGGCAGGAGCGTGCCGCGCTCCGGCAGGTTGTTCTGCAGCCACTCCTGCTGGGCGCCGAAGAACCCTTCGACGTTGGTGGTGTAGCGGCTGTCCTCGCCCGACGGAGCGAACAAATCATCCTCCCAGACGATGCCGTAAGCCTTCGCCAGATCGTCGCCGAATTGGGCGGCCGAGGCCGGCATGCGGCGCTTGGCGAGAGCGCGGGCGACCTCATGCCAGGCGATGTCGGTCTGGCCCTTCTTCGGCTTGTGCTTCTTCCAGACCTGCGCCTGTTCCTCGCGCGTGGCAGCCGCGATGACGCGCAGTTGCTCTTCGTTCGGCATGCTGCCGAGCGCCATCACGTCGAGCATCGGCGGATGCAGATGCGCCAGCAGCTTGAGGCGGCGGACGGTGCGGACCGGCAGCGCGAGCGCGTCGCCGATGGCCTGCTCGTTCCAGCCCTGCGCTTCGAGCCGCTCGATCGCGCGCCAGATGTCCACGCTCGACATCGAGGCGCGGATCAGGTTCTCGGCGACCGAGCGCATCGCGTCGGCAGCCTCGTCGGCATCGCACACCAGCACGTCGATGACAGGCAGCTCCGCCTTGATCGACGCCTTCACCCGGCGGTTGCCGATGACGATCATCAGCCCGTCGTCCTTCGGGGTCACGCAAGGCGGCTGAATGATGCCAACGGCCTTGATCGAGGCGATCAGTTGTTCGTCCATCGCCGGCGGCACCGGCGTGCGGCGCGGATTGTTCGGATTGGGTTGGAGGGTACGGGGATCGACGCTGCGAAGTTCGGCCATGGCTGGCTCCTGTAGATTGGGGTTTCATCCTCCCTGTGCTTCGGGAAGACCCCTCCCGCGCGCCGCATCCCGACCCGCCGGGGCAAGGGCGTGCGCAGCACGGGAGCGCGCAGCGCGACGAACCCTTGCGGCGGCGGACGGCGATGCGGCAGCCGTTTCCTGCCCTCGCCCTCATTCCATTTCCTCTTGGTTCATTCCGCGCTCGCTGCCTGCTTTCCGGCGGTTGCGATCAGGGATGAGCGGCGGGCAGGGAGGGGGGCTATCGGAAGGCTGATGCCGTTCAGGCTGCGATTGCCCTTGGCTACGCCGGACGGTTCGCGTTGACCGAGCTCTCGGTGCCGGCGAGGTCCGCTTCGATCTCCGCGAGCTGGGCGAGCTTGTCATTCAGTTCGCCCTGCAAGGGGAACGTCTCGCCGAGGCGCGGCTCGAAGCCGGCCAGCCGGGCCTGGGCGTCGACGACGCGGCGGCGATGCTCTTCGATCTCCACGTCCATCCGGTCGAGGGCGTGCTCCAGCCGGGCGATGATGCCAATCGGCGTCGTCTCGCCGTCGAGATCGATCGATTGGGGATAATCCGTCCGCTCCAGAACCAGCTCCGGCTGTAGCCGTTCGTCACGGCGGCCGGGTCGGATGTCGCAGATCAGGTCGAAGCCGCCGATGCGGCCGACCGTCCAGCGGCGTTCGATGCGTCCCCGCGCGGCAAGGCGGACCTTCGTCAGCAACGAAGCGCCCGCCGCCTTGCGCTGCGTGGTCGTCCTTCCCTCGATCTCGATGGTGAACGCGTCGCCGCGGGTCGATTGCCGCCGCGTCAGGTCGGCCGTGATCGCCGTGATCCGACCCTCGGCGTGCGCCTGGTCGTACCTCGCGTCACGGATCTGCCGCCTTATTGCGTGCTGATCGTCCACATGCGCGGCGCGCTGGCGTTGCAGCCGGGCGATCTCGCTCTCCAGCCCCGCCTTCCGCATCAGCCGGCTATCGCCTGACGCGATGGCCTTGGCCATGGCGAACTGATTGGCCTGGCTGCCGGCATCCTCGATGCGGCGGATGGTGCGGTCGCCTGACAGCGCCGCTTCGATGAAACGCGCCTTGCGCTCGTTGTTCTGCCACATGGTGGCGTCCATTGAGCCGAGCGTGGCGTAGGCGAAGATGTCGATTTCGTCGTGCTGGTTGCCCTGCCGCTCGATGCGACCCTCGCGCTGCTCGATCTGGCTGGGCAGCCACGGCACATCGAGATGGTGCATCGCCTTCAGCCGCTGCTGCACGTTGACGCCGGTGCCCATCGTGTCCGACGAGCCGATCAGCACGCGCACCCGCCCGGCGCGGAAGTCGGCGAACAGCCGCTGTTTGTCCGCCGACCGCTTGTAGTCCTGCATGAACGCGATCTGGCCGGCGGGAACACCGCGGGCGATCAATTGCTGCCTGATCCAGCGATAGGCCGAGAAGCCGCGCGTCGCCTCGACGTTGATCGTGCCGAGGTCGGAGAAGATCATCTGCCCGCCGCCCGGAATCGGATACGGCGTGCCGTCGGGCCGCAGGTAGCTCTGCGCCGTGGTCTCGGCCCAGATGCGATGAACGTTGTCGATCAGCTTGTTGAGCTTGTTCGCCGGTTCGTCGTCGCTGCCGTGCCAGACGAGGCGCATGTCGATCGCGGCATGCCGCCCGTCGGTGATGACGGAAAGCAGGATGTCGTCGCCTTTCTGCACCTTGCCCTTGCGGGATTCGATCGCTTCGATCCGCTGCGCGAGATGTCGCTGATAGTCCTTGAAGGCCGAGCTCGCCTCGGCCGTGACCAACTGGCGCTGGCCGGTGCGGATGCGCGGCAACGTCAGCAGGCCGCGCAGATCGGTTTTCTGCACCACGTCCGCGATCGAGCGGAACATCATCATCAGGTCGGCGACGTTGATGAACGCGGCGAAACGGGTGACCGGCTTGTAGGCGCCGCTCGGTTGTAACTCCAACTCGGTGCTGGTGTCGCCGAAGGCGGACGCCCAGGCGTCGAACTCATGCACGCCCCGCTCTCGCAGCGCTTCCGGTGCCTGGAACCGCAGCAACGTATACATCTCGCCCAGCGTATTGGTGATCGGCGTGCCTGATGACTGGATCAACGCGCGGCCGGGCCGCTTGCGGTCGAGATAGCGTGCCTTCACAAACAGGTCCCACGCCCGCTGCGAGCCATCCGGATCGACGCCCTTCAGGTTCACCTGGTTGGTGGTGAAGCTGAGCTTCCGGAATTCCTGCGCCTCATCGACGATGATCTGGTCGATGCCGATCTCTTCCAGCGTCACCATGTCGTCGCGCCGGCTCTTCAGCGCCGCCAGCCTCTCGCCCAGTTTCTCCTTCATGGCCTCGAGCCGCTTGCGCGTGATGCGGTCGCCGTCATCGGCACGCAGCATGAGGTCTGCGCAGGAGGCGATCTGTTCGTCGATCATCTCGCGCTCGAAGCCGGCCGGCAGCGGGATGAAGCGGAAGGCCGAATGGGTGATGATCACGGCGTCCCAGTTCGCCGTCGCCGCGCGGGCCAGGAACCGCGAGCGCTTCTCCTTCACGAAGTTGGTCTCGTCGGCGACCAGGATGCGGGCGGTCGGGTAGAGCTGCAGGAACTCGCGCGACACCTGCGCCAGGCAGTGGCCTGGCACCACCAGCATGGCCTTGTTGATCAGGCCGAGCCGCTTCTGCTCCATGATCGCGCCGGCGATGGCGTAGGATTTCCCGGCGCCGACGGTGTGGGCGATGTAGGTCGAGCCGGATGCGACGATGCGCCAGATCACCCGCTTCTGGTGGTCGTAGAGGCGGATGATGCTGCTGGCGCAGGGGAGAGTCAGGTGCCGTCCGTCGAAGCGGCGCGGCACCAGGTTGTTGAAACAGTCGTTGTAGAGGCGGGCGAGCCGGTCGGTGCGGTCCGGATCGGTCCACACCCAGGCGGTGAAGGCGTCCTTGATCTTCGCCAGCTTCTCCTTGGCGGCCTCGGTCGCCTCGCTGTTGAGTACGCGCTTCTCGACACCGTCCTCGACGATGGTATCGAAGATCTGCGGCATGGCGCTGTTCAGCGCGTCATGCAGCAGCCAGCCGGCATTGCGCCGCGCGGTGCCCCATTCAGAAGTGCCGGCGGCGGTGCCGGCGAACGGTGCGGCGTCCACTGACCAGGAGGCGATCTCGACGGTGTGGCGCACCCGCGTGGCGTTGCCTATCACTTCGACGGCGAACGCCTCGATGTCGGCGGCGGGAATCCACGGCGCGCCGAGCCGCGCGGTGATGTCCGATGGCCGCAGGTCTTCGGGCTGCACGCGCCGCAACGCTTCCACGTTGCGCGTGTACTGGGGGTCGCGTTCGGCCGCAGCCTCTGCGATCGCCAGCTTGGTGCGGACGGAACCCGAGAGGTAGGCGTCGTCCGTCTCCCAGGCTTCCGTGCCGGGATTGCGGAACACCGCTTCGCCGAGCTGGGCGAGGGCGGTCTCCGGATCGCGGTCGAGCAGCTCGGCCAAGTGGTCGATGTCCACGCGGCCGGTCTCGTTGAGGGTGACGGCGAGCGCATCGGCCGCCGTCGCGATGTCAGGTGCTGACGGCGGGGCGATCACCCGCTCGCGGAAGATCGGCCCCATGCGGGCGAGGCCGCTTTCCAGGTCGTAGTCCTCGATGCTGGCGACCAGCCAGCAATCGGGATCGTCGGCGAAGGGCGCGAGGTTCGGCCGGCGATGGGTCTCCCGTTCCTCACACGTCTCCGCGTCGGTCGTGACCGAGACGACGGTGTGGTTGATCGGTCCGAAGCTGCGGACGAAGCTGCTGTAGGCGATGCGCAGCCGGATTTGCGCCTCGGCCCATGGCTGGTCGGCGGCCTGAGCGCGCAGCACCTCGCGCACCGCGTCGCGGATCGGCAGCAACGCGCGGATGATCTTCGCGTCGCGGGCAAGGATACCGCCGCTGCTCTTGCCCTGCTTGATCGCGACGGGGCGCGGTTCGCCGTCCACGATCTGGACCAGCCGGCCGGTCTTGCCGAGCAGGTAGGAGCCTTCCTTGATCGTGGCGCCATCCGCCGCGGTGCCCGCGCGCGCGACAGGCCCGGCTCCGTCGTCACTGTGACCGTCAGGCAGGGACTCTGCCGACGCGATGAATATGCCGCCGGGCAACCGGTCGAGCGCTTCGGTCAGCAAGGTCTCAAGCGCCATGCCGTTCTTGCGCGGCCGGCAGGTGTAGGCCGGGGCAGGGCCGTAGATGCCGCGCCGCATTGCGTGCTCGCCCAGCACCATCTTCGGGTGCTCGGCGAAATAGCGGTTCACGCGGACCCCAGAAATGTCGGCGTCGCCGGCGTCGTCTGCTTCCTCATCCGCCGCCGCCGAGTCAACCGCGGCGAGGTCGATCCATGCCGCGCCGGCCGCAGGCTGGTCGGCCTCGCGGCGCTGGAACACCAGCACGTCGATCACCACGTCGGTGCCCGCCGCCGCGCGCATGCTGCCCTCGGGCAGGCGCACCGCGCCCACCAGGTCGGCCATACCGGCGATGTGCTCCCGCGCCGTGGTGCCGGCCTTGTCCATCGTGCCGGTGCTGGTGACGAAGAGCGCGATCCCACCGGGGCGCAGCCGCGCGATCGAGCGGGCGATGAAGTAATCATGCAGCAGCAATCCCAAGGCTCGCGTGGCGGGATCGGCCCGCACCACGCGGCTGGAGAAGGGCGGGTTGCCGATCGCGAGGTCGAAGCGGCCGGCCAGGTGGCTCCGCGCGTAGTCCTCGCAGCGCACCCGCGCCTCGGGATGCACCAGGCGCGCGATGCGGGCGGTTACGGGATCGTATTCGATGCCGGTGAGTTGACAGGTGTCGCGCAATGCTACGGGTAGCAGTGCGAAGAACAGGCCGGTGCCCATGCCGGGTTCCAGCACGCGCCCGCCGGTGAAGCCCAGCCGTTCGGTGGCTCGCCAGAGTCCACGGATGATCGTCTCCGGCGTGTAGTGGGCATACTGCGTGGCGCGTTGCAGGGCGGCGTATTCCTCCGGCGTGACGGCGGCTTCGAGCGCCGCACCGATGTCCTGCCAATCCGGCCGGAACGAATCCTCGCCGGGGCGGCGGAAACAGTTCTGCGCCAGTTCCGAAGCGCCGAGGCCGGTGAAGCGAAGCAGTTGCGCCTGCTCATCCGCGGTTGGCGCGCGGCCCGATTGCTCCAGCATCTTCGACAGGGCGATCGCGGCGATGTTGTCGCGCGCACGGGCCGCCCAGCCGCGGGCAAGCTCGCGGTCGCCGGCGAGATGGAAGTTGCTGCCGCGCGCGGCCGGACCGGCCGCAGGCGGCGGCGTGTTGTTGCCGTCGTCATCCGTATCGTCGGCCTCGTCCGGGTCCGCGACGGTTTGCAGGGCGTGATGAGTCCAGCTCGACAAAGCGGTGTTGTCGAACAGGCCAAGCGTGAATTCGCTGGTGTCGGTTGGCATGGTGGTCTCCTCGTGGTGGTCGGGTTGCGGGTGGCCGCGCGGTCTCGGCCGCCTGGAAGCAGTCGAGCCGGACGACTGAATCGATTGATCGGAAGGGAAGGGGGCTGATTACGCCGCGACCGGCAGCGGTTCCGGCGCGTCGGCCGCATCGCCGTCATCGGCGATCGGTGCGCTCTCCGGCGGTCCGGCCTGGCTGTTCACGTAGTCGGGATGGAAGGCGAGCAGGTAGTCGGCGATGCGCTGCGCATCCGCCGCCGCGCGGAAGATCTCCTTGCGGTCCGAGCGCAGCTTCTCCAGCCAGGTCGCGACGTAAGCGGCGTTATTCGAGAAGTCGCAGTCGGCGATTCCCAATTCGCCGCAGACCATCATCTGGCCGATCTCGGCCCTGAGTTCTTCTCTCGCGTAATCATGCGAACCGAAGCGGTTGCGCAGGTCGCGGTTCAGCCGCGATGCTGCGCCAGACCAATGCGATATCTCATGCAGCAGCACGCCGCAAAATTTCTCCGCCGTACCGAACGCTGCGCGCGGCGGCATCTGGATGTGATCCGTCGCCGGCGAATAGAACGCGCGGTCGCCACCGATCCGGACGACGGCGCCGCTGTTGGCGAGTATGATTTCCGCGGCCTCCGGCGCGCGCCACGGTGCTTCCGCTATCGTGGGCGGGATGTAGTCCGGAATGCCGTCGATCTGGCTGGCGTGGAACAGGGTGAACGCGCGCAGCAGCGGAATGCGCCGCACGGCGTCTTCGTCGTCATCAGGCTTGCTGTCGTCGCGAAGCTCCAGCCGCTTGAAGAAATACCCGGTTGTGCCGCGCTCGCCGCGGCGGACCTGCCAGCCCCGGTCTTCCGCCTGCTTGTAGGTCGCCCAGCGTGGATCGCCGCTGCTGAAGGCCAGGCCGGACATGCCGAGCGTCAGCACGTTGATGCCGCGATAGCGGTGCCCCGTCGCTGCGTTGCGCGGCATGGCAGGGCCGCCGGACTTGTCGGGGTCCCATGGCTGGCGCCAGGGCGGCGTGCCGGCTTCCAGCGCGGCGATGATCCGGTCGGTGACTTCCTGGTAGTGGTCGCGCGGCGCGCGATTGCTCTTGCCGCCACGGTACACGGGTCTTGTTGTGGTGCTCATCGGGGCGTCCTTCCCTCATGGGTTTTTGGAACACCCCTCCCGCCCCGCATCCCGGCTGACCGGGGCAAGGGCGCGCATCTTGCGCGAGGCCGCAGGCCGGTCCCTTGCGGCGGGCGGACGGCGATGCGGCAGGAGATTTCATTTTCGTTGTTCTGATTTTCTCTCCGGTTCTTCCCGCATGAAGTCAGTCGATGAGCAGGGCAGCGGGGCCTGTGCAGGACAGGAACGCGATCCGGCGTTATGGCGCCGGCGTCATCGCGCGCAGGGCGTCGTTCCAGTCGTTCAGCCCGTCCGGCGGGAGGATCGCGTCGAACCGCACCGCGGCTTCCGTCGCCATCTTGTGCAATCTTGCGGCGTAGCGCCGGCCGGCGGTATCGGCGTCAGTCGCGGCGATCAGGAGGCCGATGGGGTCGGCCGACAGATTCTGCAGGAGCTGCTGAAGCGCGGCGATGGTCGCCGGACCCATCCCGCCGGAGGTGGCGGCATACAGCGTGTCGTCACGCGCGCGCTCGATCGCCGCCAGGCTCAACGCGTCGATCGCCGCCTCGCACACCGCAACGCGCGTCAGACAGGCGGGGCCGCCCGGCAGACGGAACAGCGTCTTGGCGCCGCCCGCCGAGAAGTTGCGATAATCGGCACCGCGCATTTCGATCCCGGTCAGCAATCCCGCGCCGTCCCGGTGCGCGAACCAGGCGCTGCCGTGGGGGCCTTCACGGACGGCATCGGCCACGCGCGCGGCCATGAGGATGCGCTCCGGCAGTTTCCGCTGCCGGGTGAGGTAGAGCCAAGCCGGTGATCCGCGCGACAGGGGCTGGCGCCTGTCCCACTGCCCGGCGACAGGGACGCGCGGCGCCCGCTCCCGCCGCGCGCGGAGCGTTTCCGGAAACGACGGCGCGATCCCCACGAAGCCGCGCAGCACGCGTCGCGCGTCGGCGAAATTCAGTCCGGGGTCGAGGTGCCGGACGAGGGTGAAGATGTCGCCCTTGGCCGCGCTCAACGGGTCCCACCAGCCGCGACCGTCGTGGTTGACGATGACGATCTCGCCCTCGCCGCGGCGGTATTTGAGGCTGCGGCGGCTGCTCTCTGCACGGTCGAGCTGCCACACCGGTGGCAGCCGCTCCAGCAGCACGGCGCAGGTCACCTCGGCCTTCAGCCATTCAATCTCCACGTCCTGATCATTCATCGCACCAAACTCCTCTCGGGGTCGGCCGGGCAGGGGGAACCGCACCGCATGTTCCCTTTATGTTCTACCTTGCCGTCTGGTGCCCCGGCAACCGCGAAGCCGCCGCGAGACAAGGGCGTGCGCAGCACGGAAGCGCGCAGCGCGCCGCACCCTTGCCGCGCGGCTGGCGCAAGCGGTAGCGCTGTCGTCTGGCTTGTTTTGTCTCTGCGGGAGGGATCGTTCCTTAACAGCGGATCGATCCGCCAGCGGACAGGACTGGGGGCGCCGCGCAGGGCCGCTATTACCCCATGTCACCGCCAGGCCGGGACCCGGCTTCGGGGCTCGGTAAGCGGGGCGTTGTTCACGCCCGGCGCGTAGAGCCCGGCCCGCCGCTTGGCGGGACGCGCCGAAAAAGGAAGAGGGAAGCTTATAATATCGAATTGCCTATATATCTGAAATTACGCTGGTTTCCCTTGCTTTATGTCATGTGTTTGCGTATATTGGTGTCATGTGTTTGCAAGCTGGATGCGGACTATGCCCAAGCGTCGGATGACATTGCGCCAACAAGTCGAAGCGCGGATCGCGAAACGCCGCGACGATGCGTTCCTGACCCGCGAATTCCTCGATCTCGGCGGCGAGCGGCAGGTGCTGCGCGCGCTGCGCGAGCTGACCGAGGACGGCAAGCTGATCCGGCTCGGCTACGGCGTCTATGGCCGCGCCGAAATCTCGCCGATCACCAAACAGCCGATGCTGGCAGGCGACGGGTTCAATGCCGTCGCCCGCCGCGCCCTCGACAAGCTCAAGGTGCGCTGGGAGCCGCCGACGGCCGAGCGTGACTACAACGAAGGCCGCTCCACGCAGGTCCCGATGAACCCGATGGTGCGTCTGCGCGGCGATCGGTTCAGCCGCAAGCTCCGCTACAAGACGATGGAGCTGGCGTTTGAGCGATGAGGCACCGCCTGACCTTCGGGCCGTCGCTGATTTCTTCGGTCTGCGTGGATCCGAACCCGTCGCGAAGGATTTCGCGGTCCTGCGCGCGATCGGCGCCCTGGCCGCCCTCGATGCCGCGCCCTTCACCCTGGTGTTCGGCGGCGGCACCGCTCTCGCCCGGGCGCACAAGCTCATCCGCCGGATGTCCGAGGATGTTGACTTCAAGATCGTGCCGACGCCGGCGGCCCCGATCACTCGTAGCGGCCTGCATCGCCAGCGAAGCGCGCTGCGCGATCGTGTCACAGGTGCGCTGCAAGCGGCCGGCTTCGCCTTCGATCCGAAGGACCCGGCGCAGGTCAGATCGCGGGACGAAAGCGGCTACGTGGTATTTCAGTTGCCCTACACGGCCGACGGGGGAGGGGAGGAGTTGCGCCCGACGATCCAGATCGAACTGAAATACACGACGCTGCGGCTGCCGCGCGTCACCCTGCCGGTGTCGTCGTTCGTCGCGGAAGCCCTGAGCCGGGCGCCCGAGGTGCCGGCGATCGCGTGCGTCAGCGTCACTGAAACCGCGGCCGAGAAGCTGGTCTCCCTCACGCGCCGCACCGCCATGGATCTCGCCGGCCTGACCCGCGATTTCGATCCCGCCCTGGTGCGCCACGTCTACGATCTGCACATGCTGCAGGGTCACGTCGACTGCGGCACAGTGATCGCGTTGGCCCGCGACATTGCCCAGGTCGATGCCGACGAATTCCGCAACGAATACCCCGCCTACCATGCCGATATCGTCGCCGAGACACAGAAGGCGCTCGATGCCCTGCGCACGGACCCGGTGCACCGCGAGCGCTACGATCGCTTCGTCGCCGCCATGGTCTACGGCGAGCGGGTGGAATTCGATGAGGCGCTTGCCACGGTCGTCGGTGTGGCCGAAGAGGCATGGCGCGCCTGATGGTACGGATAACCGACTAACCCGATCGTAACAGATTTAAGGCACATGACACCTCAGGAATTCGTTCGCAAGTGGCGGCCCGTTGCGCTCACTGAGCGTCAGACGGCGCAGGAACATTTCGGCGATCTATGCCGACTTCTCGGCGAACCGACCCCGATCGAAGCAGACCCCGACGGCATCGACTATGCGTTCGAGAAAGGCGCCAGCCGCGCGACGGGCGGAAGAGGTTGGGCCGATGTATGGAAGCGTGGGCGTTTTGCCCTCGAATATAAAAAGCGGCACGCCAACCTCGGCGCTGCCCTCAAGCAACTGCTGAATTATGCCGGGGCGCTAGCGAACCCGCCGTTGCTTCTGACGTGCGATACGGATCGCATCGAGATCAACACCAACTGGAACGATGTCGTCAGCACGCAGACCGTCATCAGGCTCGAAGAGCTGCTTGATCCGGAAAAGGTCCAGATTCTCAAGAACGTCTTCACGGACCCCGAAGCCCTAAAGCCGATCAAGAAGCGGGCCGACGTAACGGCAGAAGCCGCGAAGAGCTTTGCCGATCTGGCAGGCCGGCTCCGGCGCCGCGATCATTCGCCCGAACGGGTCGCACACTTTGTCAATCAGCTTCTCTTTTGCTTGTTTGCCCAGGACTCTCAGCTTTTCGAGGATCGCCTATTCGAGAAATTTCTTCGCCAGGCGCGCCGCTCCCCAACCCAGGCCGAAGGCTTGCTGCGAGGTCTCTTCGAGCTGATGGCAAAAGGCGGCTTGTATGGTCTCGATCGCGTGGAATGGTTCAACGGCAGTCTGTTCAAGGACGATGTGGTGCTGCCGCTCGACAAGGATGACTTGAAAATTCTTGAAGACGCAGCGGCCATGAATTGGAGTGCGATCGAACCGGCCATTTTTGGAACGCTATTCGAACGCGGGCTTGACCCAAGCAAGCGGTCACAGCTCGGCGCTCACTACACGGATGCGACGATGATCGGACGCATCATAGACGCGGTGGTCACAAAACCACTGCTTGCGGAGTGGGCCGAAGTACGTGACCAGATCACGCAACGACTATCGACGCCGCAGCCGGCGGAACCGGCGCCGCAGAAACGGCAGGGGGCATCCGCGCCCAGCCTGTTCGCGTCGTTGCCGGCTGCCGTGGCGGCGGAGCCGCGTCAGCGTGTGCGACTAAGAGCCGTCGGCCGAGAAGCCGAGGCCAGGGAAGCACGGGACGCCTTTTTGGATCGCTTACGAAAATTCCGCGTGCTGGATCCAGCATGCGGTTCGGGCAATTTCTTGTATGTCTCCCTGATGGCTCTGAAAGACATTGAGCTACAGGTCATCATTGAGGGTGAAGAGCTAGGAATTGCACGCGTCTTTCCGCTGGTTGGCCCCGACAGCGTGATGGGCCTTGAGATTAATTCCTTCGCGGTCGAGCTGGCACGCGTGACGGTATGGATCGGTGAAATCCAGTGGATGCGGCGAAAAGGCTACGACTTTTCTCGCACGCCGGTTCTCAACGCGCTGCCGGGCATTGTCGAACAGGATGCGATCTTGGACCCCGACACGGGCGCCGAACCGTCTTGGCCACCGGTTGACGTGATCGTAGGCAACCCGCCATTTCTGGGATCGAAATTCCATCTCCGGCGGCTGGGCGGCAACTACGTGCAGAAGCTGCGCGCCGCTTACGCGGGCCGTGTGCCACCGGGCGCTGACTTGGTCTGCTATTGGTTCGAGAAAGCGCGCGCTATGGCAGCCGACGGCCATGTGCGCCGCGTCGGGCTGCTCGCCACAAAATCGATCGCCAACACGGAACCAAGCCGCCAGGTGCTGGACAGGATTGTCGCCGCATGAGGATATTCGAAGCGCAGCATAATTTGCCGTGGGTAATCGAAGGCGCCGCGGTCGCAGTGTCGATCGTCTGTTTTGCGGCGGATGGCGACCGATGCGCTGCATCGAGCACGCTGGACGGTCGGCCGGTGCGCGCGATCCGAAGCGATCTGCGCGACGTTGATCTCGCGTTTGATCTGCGCAACCTTCGGCGACTCGAAGAAAACCGGCACACCGCTTTTCAGGGCGTCAAGCTCGTGGGTCGTCGTGCTGACGATGAGGATGAGCAGAACGAAGACGAAAAGGGCTTCGTGATCGATCGCACTACGGCCGATCGGCTCCTTGCGGCCGGCGGTAATCCGAATGGCCGTCCGAACGCCGACGTGGTTCGTGTCTACTGGAGCGGCGATGAAGCACTCGGGCGTCCGCGCGATCGGTGGGTGATCGATTTCGGCCCGGCGGCAACTGAGGCCGAGGCTCAAGCCTATGCCGCCCCTTATGCCCACCTCGAACGGATCGTGCGAGACCGGCGGCAGGTGAACCGGGAAGGGCGGGCTGCCCAGCGATGGTGGGTTCATCAACGCGCACGGCGGGGGATGAGGGACGCCATCGCGGGACTGGAGCGGTTTTTGGTGACAGTCGAAGTTGCCAAGCACCGGTTTTTTCGCTGGGCGCCGGCCGGCGTGCTGCCGAGCGGTAGCTTGGTCGTGTTCGCCCGCTCCGACGATTTCTTCATGGGCGTGCTGGAATCCCGATTTCACAAACTCTGGGCCAGCGAAACCCATAATCCGCTTGAAAACAGGCCGCGATACCGGATCGGGCACAGCTTCGAAAGCTTTCCCTTTCCAGACAATCTGGCACCTAACCGGCCTCTTGATGAGGCGATGACAAACCCATTTGCCGTGACGATCGCTGATAAGGCGCGGCTGCTTTATGCGGCGCGCGAAGCCGCGCTGACCAGCGGCCCGAAACGTCTCGACATGACCGAACTATACGACCTGCGAGATCAGGGCGCGGCTGCGTGGCTTAGTGCCGCTCACCGCCAGCTCGATATCGCGGTCGCCGCAGCCTACGGCTGGTCGCCCGACCTCACCGACGATGAAATCTTGGCGGCACTGGGCGGTCTTCACCTGCGTCGGCAGGGGGCTGCGCTAGGTGCTGGGGATGAGGCCGAACCCGGAGCAGCGGACGGGCCGGACAACGACGCGTAGGGGTGAGGTCCGGCGTCGTCCCCCAGGGAAAATGATCGCATCCGGCGCGTCTGGCCGAGCCCCGGAGCCGGCCCTGCGTCGGCCGAGCGTCAGTATGTGGACTACTTTCTATCCTACCATTGACAATTAGTCCACCCCGTGCCATCTTCCCATGCAGAGGGAATTCGGGGGATTTTGCTAGAGATGGCCGAAGTGGACGTTATTGACGGTGAAATAGTCCAGATCGCGCGGCTGGCGCTGGCGGGCCGGCCTCAGGACGTGCAGACGTACATCCGCCGCTTGGCTCGGCGGTATCAAACGGAGAGACCCGCCGTGGCGGCTCAACTGGCGGAGCTGCTGCAGGGAGCGCCGACGCGTCAGTCACCATTGCGCCGAGAAGCGGCGGCACCAGTGCCAGTCGACCTGGAATCGCGACTTCAGTTGCTACGGATCGAAGATATCCCGGCGCTTGAGGTTGAGCCTATATGGGAAGTCAGCGTTAAACGCGCCCTCGATCAGATCCTTGCCGAACGGCAGCACAACGAAGAACTGTATAAGCAGGGTTTGTCACCGACCCGTTCGATCATTTTCACTGGTCCGCCCGGTGTCGGGAAGACACTCGCCGCGCGTTGGATAGCCCGCGAACTGCACCGCCCCCTCCTTACGCTTGATCTGTCAGCGGTCATGAGCAGCTTCCTCGGGCGCACTGGTGCCAATGTTCGTCATGTTCTCGACTACGCGAAGAGCGTCGAGGGAGTATTGTTGCTTGATGAACTCGACTCGATCGCAAAGCGACGCGACGACGCGACGGACGTAGGCGAACTGAAACGCCTCGTTACCGTGCTCCTACAAGAAATCGACGATTGGCCGGCTACCGGCCTGCTACTCGCCGCCACGAACCATGCCGCACTCCTAGATCCGGCGGTATGGCGTCGCTTCGAAATGCGGGTCGAATTCCCGATGCCGGCTGCGGCTGCGGTTCGTCAGGCTATCGAGACATTTCTCGGATCGAGCAAGGCGCCAACCGCGTGGAAGGACGTTCTGGCGGTCACGCTGCGTGGGCTCTCTTTCAGCGACATAGAACGCGAAGTCATGCTTGCCCGCCGAGCGGCGGTCACGCGTGAAATCTCGCTCGAAGCTGCTCTCGGCCAGGCAGTCCAAAACCGCGTCGACCCTTTGCCGCGCCGGGAGCGCGGGCAGATCGCGATGTGGCTGACCGAAGCCGGCATATCGCAGCGGCAGGTCCACGAGTTAACCGGCGTTAGCCGGGACACCATCCGGAAGAAGACGAAGCCGGTTGGCGCAGGTGCGCAAAACGAGGAGTGAACGAATGGCCGAGCGCAGTAATTTTCTCATTGGGTACGGGGAAAGACTCGCCTCGGATATGGCGGCGCCCGTGGGGGGTGCCCCAAAGAAGCATCCGTACTCCTTTACCGAGGCTCGGCGGCGTCTCGCGCCGAAAGTGAAGGACACGTCGAAGGCGCTGGACAAGCTGCCTGACGCAGTCTGTCCAAAGGACCAGTCCGTCGCGCTTGTGACGCTGCACCCAACGTATCTCGCCAAATCCTATTACCCGGCGGAACTGCTCAAGACCTACGGGCTGGAGACGATCGGCAGCCGGGCGCGGGAGGTATCGCCCGAGAAATGGACAAAGAAGAATCCACCCGAATCGGCAATCACCTCAGAACTCTTCGTCGCCGGCACTCGGCGGCATTTCCGTGACCTCGCCGCTGGTATCGACCGCCTGAACGAGGTGGCATCCGGCGCCGACGATCTCGTTAAGATCGAGGATTTCCGCGTCCAGCCCGCAGAAGAAAAGCTGAAGCCACTCCGATCAAAGGACCGTGAACCGCTGCTCGAAGTCGTTCTCCACGCGCAGCCGATTCAAGAGGACGCCTTCATCCTGGAAGGCTTTGAGGCTTATCTCGACACGTTCGGCATCAAACTTAACCTCGACAAGCGGCGGTTCTTCGCCGAGGGACTCTGCTTCCTGCCGCTGCGTGTCCCGCGCGACATCGCCGCCGAGGTGGTGAAATATTCGTTCCTGCGTCTCGCCCGCGAAATGCCGCGGCTTCGTCAATTTCGCCCGGTGGCGCGTGCAACACCGGGATTCGCACCCTTCGCCTGTCACCTGCCGAAAGAAGGACCGATCAACCGCGACCTGCGCGTCGCCGTATTCGATGGAGGCGTCAGGGCGGACGCCAAGCTTGATCCTTGGGTCAACCGCAAGAGGACCAAGAATATCGGGGACCCTGTGCCGCAATTCCAGATTCACGGCACGGCCGTGACCTCGGCGCTGCTCTTCGGGCCGCTACAGGACTGCGTTACCGCCGAACGCCCATACGCGAGCATCGATCATTACCGCGTCCTCGACGCCGACACGATGAAAGACGATCAGGAGGAACTATACAGCGTCCTCGAACGCATTCAGGACGTGCTCGAATCACGGCCAAAATACGATTTCGTCAATCTGAGCCTAGGTCCCGATCTGCCGATTGAGGACAATGACATTCACGCCTGGACGGCGGTGCTTGACCAGTTGTTCGCCGACGGGTTGACGCTGCCAGCGATTGCGGTGGGGAACAGCGGCGAGCTCGACTGGACTTCTGGTAACGCGCGCATCCAGACGCCTGCCGACTGCGTCAATGCTCTTTCCGTCGGCGGCTGCGACCGAATGGGGGCGGGTTGGAAGCGTGCGCCCTACAGCTCGATTGGTCCCGGCCGGAGCCCCGGGATCATGAAGCCGGACGGCCTCGCTTTCGGTGGCTCCAGCCGCGAACCCTATTGGGTCCTGAACGCCGAGAATCCGGGCGCGGCAATGCCGATCACCGGCACAAGCTTCGCCGCGCCGACAGCGTTGCGAACGGCTATCGGCCTGAAGGCGCACTTCGGAAAACTGCTGACGCCTCTTGCCATCAAGGCGCTGCTGCTCCATCGCGCCGACGATGGCGGGCACGAAAAGACCGAGGTTGGCTGGGGCCGCCTTCCCGCGGACGTGAACGAGATCGTGCTCACGGATCAGTACGCCGCGCACATCGTTTATCAGGGCGAACTGCGCCCGGCGAGCTGGGTACGGATGCAGATTCCGATCCCGGCCGATCCCATGAGCGGCATGGTCGATATCACAGCAACCTTCTGCTTCGCGACACCTACGGATCCGCAGGACCCGCTGAACTACACGCGCAGCGGCCTTGAGGTACGGTTCCGTCCACACGACCGCAAGCGCAAGGACCCAGGACAGCTCCATCCTGACTCGAGTTATTTCTTTCAGGCGAAGGATGTGTCGGTCGAAGAGGGCGAGCTGCGGGCGGATGCGCATAAGTGGGAAACCACCTTGCACAAGAGCCGCTCGATGCGTGCCGTGGGCCTGCGCAATCCGGTGTTCGATGTCCATTACAACGCAAGGATCGGCGGTCGAAACGCGGTCAGCGCAGACAAGATCCCGTACGCGCTCGTCATCACGATCGAGTCGAAGAAGACGCGCAATCTCTACGACAAGATTCTACAGCGCTACCCGACGATCCTGGAGCCCTTGCGTCCCGTGGTCGAAATACCGATCCGTACCTGAACGTTCCACAGACCGTCACCTATGACAGGAGATTGACATGACCGAAGACACTAAACATCCCGAACCCGAAGGGGCCGTTGTCGCTGAACTCAGGGAGGAAGTCGCTCTGCTGGAGGCGGAAGTCGAAATCCTCGAAGAGCTGATCGACCTTGAGCAATGGGCAAAGGCCGATAAGCAGCCAACGCGGGCCAAACGTTATCGCATCCGAATCGACAAGGAATACATGATTGTGGAGGTCCACTCCATGACTGGGCGTGAAATACTGGCGCTCGTCGGGAAAACCCCCGAAACCTATCTGCTCTCACAAAAATTTCGGGGCGGTCGTGTCGAGCCCATCAAGGCAGACCAAGTCGTCGAATTCCATCGGCACCAGATCGAACGGTTTCAGACTCTGGCGCTCGATCCAACGGAGGGTTGAAAAGGCATGCGCCGGCAATTCCAATTAGGAGAGGAAGACGAGGAGTGCCTCGCCGCTCGCGGCCTCGCGTGGGAGGCCGTGATCGAAAACAGGGCGAAATGGCTGATCTTTCCCCAGTATCCCATTCCCGAAGGATATAACCACCGTATCGCGAGCGTGGCGCTTCGGATTAAGCCGTCTTACCCCGATGACGATATCGACATGGTTTACTTCTACCCGGCGCTCGCACTGACCACCGGCAAAGGAATCTCCAAGCTCACGCCTCATACGCTCGACGGAAAGCAATACCAACAGTGGTCGCGTCATCGAAAGCCAGAGAATCCGTGGCGTGTGGGTCTCGACAACGTCTGCACCCATCTTCTTCAAGTGGATTGCTGGCTGGAGAGAGAGCTCAGGAAATGAGCACCTTCGATGCGAATTAAGCTGAGGCTGACGCAGAGGGATCACAGGGCGCTCTTGGCGCACCTGCTGCCGGGTGACGGCCTGGAGGCGGTAGCAGTAGCACTTTGCGGGCGCCGCCGGAGCGATGCGCATCATTGCCTGACCGTTCGCACCGTCGTTCTCATTCCTTATAATGAATGCAAGGTTCGTGCACCGGATCGTGTGACTTGGTCGACGCAGAGGCTTGTTCCCTTGCTTGAGTCAGCAGCCCAGCGTGACCTCGCGATATTGAAGATCCATAGCCACCCCGGGGGCTACGCGAATTTCTCCTCGATCGATGATGAGTCCGACAAGGATTTGTTCAATTCGGTTTTCGGGTGGACCGACAGCAGATTCCCACACGCAAGCGCGGTCATGCTGCCTGAAGGGCGCATGTTCGGTCGCGCCATTCTGCCCGATGGCTCCTTTCAGCCACTAGACTCAATACTCGTGCCCGGCGACGATCTGCTTTTCTGGATTCCTGAGCGCGGCGGCGCGCTTCCTTCGTTCGCGCAACGGCATGCTCAACTATTTGGCTCTGGAACGACGCGCCGGCTCCGCGAAATGTCCGTCGCTGTCGTGGGATGCTCTGGGACCGGGAGCCCTGTCATTGAGCAACTGGCGCGCCTTGGCGTTGGCCGGCTGGTCATCATCGACCCAGATCGTGTTGAAGAAAAAAACCTGAACCGCATTCTCAACGCTTCCCGCGAGGATGCCTATCTGAAGCGGCTCAAGGTGGAAGTCATGGCGCGGGCAATAGCGGCGATGGGCTTCGGAACCGAACTCGAAATCATTGCCTCAGACTTGGCAACGCCCCATGCCGTCAAGGCGGTGGCGGAATGCGACACTGTCTTCGGTTGCATGGACGGCGTCGAAGGGCGCCATCTGCTCAATCGCCTAGCCGCGTTCTATGTATTACCCTACTTCGATGTCGGCGTGAAATTGGAAGCCGACGGCCACGGTGGCGTCAACGAAGCGTGCGGCGCGGTGCACTATATCCGCCCCGACGGATCGACGCTCCAGGACCGGAAGGTGTACGGCGCCGACCAGCTCAGGGCCGCCGGCTTGCGGCGTACCGACCCCAAAGCATACCGGGAGCAGGTGAGGGCGGGGTACATCCGGGGCATAGCCGAGGATCGACCCGCCGTCATCAGCATCAACATGCAGATGGCGAGCACGGCAATAAACGAATTTCTCGCGCGCCTGCACCCCTACCGCTATGACGACAACGCTGAGTCCGTGATCGTTAGAACAAGCTTCATCCAAGGGACGCATTATAGAGAAACAGAAGACACACCGTCCGGCACTTTTTTTGCCCACATTGGCAAGGGTGATGTTCGGCCGCTGCTTTCGATGCCCGACCTCAGCGAGCTAGAGGAAACGACTTGAACCTGATCGCAACGTTTTTTCTGTGGCTATGGGTTGTTATCACATTCGTACCGCGATGGCTGATCGCACGTTGGTCAGCACGAAAGCCTGAACTCTTCCGTTTTGTCAGGGTGGAGGAACTTCCGGACAAGCTGCGTCGAGCAAAGATCTATCTCGCCGGTGAGGGTGATAACCTCTGGGCGGCCTCAATGATCTGCCCATGCGGCTGCGGCGCGGTGATCGAGTTAAACCTGCTGAAACAAGCCCGCCCTTGCTGGAGCGCACAGGAGCATCCCGATGGGACCGTCAGCCTCGCGCCATCGGTATGGCGTCAGAAGGGTTGCCGGAGTCATTTCTTCGTCCGGCACGGGCGAATTGACTGGTGCTAAATGTGATGGGACATGGCAACCACGTTCGATGATTGGGAATGGTGGTGGGGCGCGTGGCGGGATCGTATCCGCTGTAGCTCGTGCCGCGCTCTCATGGATCTGAAGGCTCCGTGCCCTGTCTGTACCACGGATTACAGCAAGCTCACCCCAACCACGTTCACCACTCGTGATGGGGTCAGGATTCCCAAACACATTTTCGCGGGGGCGCTCGACTGGTCGCCCTTTGTGATGCTTCGACTCATGCACCGAGACTGGCTACGACCCGTCGGTGAAGACGACAACGACGCCTTACCAGTTGGAAGCAGGCCCTCGCCAAGAGCGCTGGTAGTGCTGATCTTTTGGACGTATTTCGAGACGTTGATGAATTGGTACTATGAGACCGCAACAAGCGAACTGCCGAAGTCCATCGCCTCGGACCTTCTGAACCGTTATGGGTCGATCGGTGCGCGCCTGGATCGGCTGCATCGAATTCTCTTTGAAGCGAAGTACGGCGAGGATCTCGACCGATTAGGCTGTTCGGCCGTCCGCACCCATCTCGACAATTTACAAAAACAGCGAAATGCGTTCGTGCATGGAAACCCGGAGGCGATAAGCGACGCACTGGTTGAAGACACTGTGCGGTTTATGCCGATCTTCCACGAAGCCTGGATTAGATCCTTCAATCTGCGCTGCGCGAAGCGCCGGTAACCATGTCAATAAGCCACCTTGAAAGTCGGGCTGTCTTCCGGCCGTGTGCGGCGGTGGTCGTAGATGTGCGTGGTGGCGATGTTTGCATGGCCGAGCCATTCCTGCACCTTGGCGATGTCGGCCTGGTGGTCGAGCGCGTTGGTGGCGGCCGTTGCCCGCAGCGCATGGGCGCCGATCTCGAAGCCGAGCAACGCCGAGTAGGCCCTCACTAGCCTATAAATGCCGTCACCAGTTATCGCCCGTTCAAGCCGGCCGGTGCGGTTGTTGCGGATCGGACGAAACAGCGCGCCGTTCTCGTCGGCGTCATGCCCGGCGGCCGCGAGGTAGTCGTGGATCAGCGCGTTGGTGCCGGGATGCAGCGGCAGATACCGCGTCTTGCCGCCCTTGCCGGACACTCTCAGGTGCGGCACGCCTTTGCGCGCGTGCTGGGCGTCGCGCACCTTGAGTTTGCAGAGCTCCTCGCGCCGCAACGCGTGGAACAGCAGGGTGGACAGGATGGCGCGGTCGCGCTTGCTCTTGACGGTGGCCTTCTGCGGCGCGTCCAGCAGCTCGCGGGCCTGATGATCGCCGAGGGCACCCGTCTTGCCTTCACCGCTTTCCGTCTTCGGCCGCTCGACGCCTTTGACCGGGTTATGGGTGACGGCGTTTTTCTCGCACAGATATTGGAATAGCGAAGCAAGCGCCGCGAGCCTGTGCCGGATCGAGCTATCGTTCCATGGCTCGCCGCGCCTGGTCAGGCGCTTCTTCAAGTCGTCGCGCCACGCGATGACATGCGCGCGCGTCACCGTGCGGAACTCCTCCGGCCGCGCGATGCCGGTGAAACGCACGAAGTCGCCAACCGCGTCCTCATAGGCCCGCTTGGTGTGCAGGTTGGTGAGATTGGCGAACCACTCGACCTCGGGCGGCACGTCGGCCAGCCGGTGGAACTCGGCGGCGGTCAGCAACCGGCTGGCGGGTACGATTTCGGCTGGGGGCTGGTCGGCGGTGTCGCTCGTCATGGCCCCCTTCTTATTCTTGATAAAATCTGTTATCAAGAGTAATATCGTGCGCTCTGGCCGGAGGGCTCATTCCGGCATACGGGAGTCCGACATGCGCGCACTCATCCTCCGGGCGATCACAACCGTCAGCTCTGCCGCCACGTCCCCGCCGATCATGCACAGCACGGAGTTTGGCTATCCGGTGTGCCTCGGGATACCGAGCAACCGTGGACAGCCGATCTACCCAGACCGAAGACGGCGACGGGTGGTTTCGCCGGCCGCCCTGCAAGGCAACGGACATCGGCTGGATCGATGAGAACCACGTTGCGCACTTTCGGGCCGCCCCGGCGCACCTCGAATTTGTCCTGGTGAAGATGCTCGGAGAGTTCTACGGGCTGCCGATCAAGCCGGACCGATAGCCGCCAAACCACGGGAATCGTACTGCGGAAATCTCGCCAACGCAGTATGGACGGCACGGCGAAGATTACGGTCGATGGAAAAAGCTCATGCCGGACACCCCTGCACCTGACGACATCCGAGACGATGACGTGTCCAAAGACGAGTATGACCTGGCCCTCGAAGAGGGCATCGAGGATGAGACCCTCCTAGAGAACCCGGGTACCAAGAAGTTTTCGATCAGCAGCTACGGCGCCGACTACACCGTCGATTCTCTCGTCAAGCGCATGAAGGGAGGGGCGTTCAAGATACCGGATTTTCAGCGTCGGTTCGTTTGGACGCTTAAGCACTCGTCGAAGTTCATCGAGTCTCTTTTGATGGGGCTGCCGGTGCCGGGCATCTTTCTCTACAAAGAGGCGGACACGAACGAGCACCTAGTCATAGACGGCCAGCAGCGGCTTCGGACACATTCAAATGTTCTACGCTGGGCTGTTTCAGGACAAGAAGTTTCGGCTGATCGGGGTTCGTGAGCCGTGGCTAAACAAGTCCTACGAAGAGCTGGAGCCTTCGGACATCTTGAAGCTGGACGATTCCATAGTTCATGCCACTGCTGTCCGGTTAACCTGAAACGATCTGTCTGAAAATCGTTATCCCGCACAGGTTTTCGGCGAAAATCGGGTGGTGTCGATTTGATCGCCATGCGGCAGTTTTGGGGCGAATTCCCGTGGAGCGCCCCCATGAACTC
>DASXFW010000002.1:0-5070 GCA_036489395.1 Acetobacteraceae bacterium
GAGGGGTGCGACATCCACCGACCGCGGATGTCGCACCCCTCCCCCAACCCCTCCCTCAAGGGGAGGGGGGAACCTACGTCAGGCCGCCGGCGCCGTTTCATCCAGGGCGGGTCGGCCCGTCGGCCGGTGGGCAACTCGCAACGACAGTCAGCCGCTACGCCGCTTCCGCCAACTGCCGCGGACGGTAGATCGCAATATGCGTCACCCGCGCTAACGGTCGTTGCTCGTTCGCCAGCACCAGCGTATCGATCTCCACGAACTTATGGCCCTTGTGTTCGTAATTCTGCGTCACCCGCGCACGCGCGCCGAGCGTATCGCCGACGCGCGCCACGCCAAGGTTCTGTACCGTGCTCCCGACATGCATCCACGCCGGCAGCACCACGTTGTGCGAAAGCACCCAGTTGCAGCAGCGCAGGATCGTGCCGGGATGCACGATCCCTTCCGCCGCGTACAGCGGGTCGGTCTCGCGGGTATCCTTCAGGTCCTGTGCGACGAACTCGGCGGTGACGTGCAGCGGAGTCATGCCCAGCCAGCGGCCGACCGGCAGCGAATGCTCATCCGCAGGCGGACGGGCATCGTGCACCGCCGGCGCGGCTGCTGCGAAGTCCGTCAGCGATACTGACGGCGCGGCGTCCGGCAAAGCCGCACGTCCGGTGGCGCACAGCACGCCCTGGCTGGTCACCGTCAGCGCCAGGCCTGCCGCATCTTCCTCGGCGCTGATGTCGGCGATGTCGCCTTCATAGACCGGCTTGGCGAACCGGCAGTCGCCGGTGCCGCGCTCCAGCCACGCGCGACCCCAGCGCTGCACCGGCAAGTGAGTCATGTAGGCATAGACGTGCACGCCACCGACCAGGCCGCCGCGGAAGCCGAAGCGCTTCGCCGTGGCGTCGTCATGGATCTTGTTTTCGGACGCCTTGGCGGTGTTGTAGGCCTCGACGTGATACGGCGGCAGGGACATGACGATGGTCCTTGGTGTCGTCGCGGTGGTGGGGACTGGCCCAGCCATCCACGACTTATGTTTCGGCGTGCGGCAAAGTCGTGGATGGCCGGCCTGCGCCCGCCGTGACGATGTGGGCGGCTGCCACCGCCCGCATCGTCAGTTCAGTGCCCACAGCCCCACTTCGTAGCCGGGGACAAAGTTACGGTTGCTCATCTCCGGATTGCGGTTGACGAATACGCGGTTGAACATCGGATGGCGCATGCTGCGCGTTTCGTGTTCGATACGGAACAGGGGTTTGTTGGTGTCAACATCGACGATGTCGAGGAAGCGGTACTGGTGCTGGTCGCTTTCCTCGGTGACCAGCCCGCGCTCCACCAGCTTCTTGTGCGGGCCGGAGAAGTCCGCGAGCGTGATCTGGATGTGGTGGCCGTCGTAGTTCGGCAGTTTCTTCTTGGTGTGCCGGTAGGTGACCTTGCACTCGCCCGAGCAACTCGCCCAGGCATAGGAACCACGCGCATCCTTCGCCACGCCGGCGATGCCGCCGAGGATCTCGGTGTAGAACCGCGCGATCGCCGACAGGTCGGTCTTCTCTGGCACGTCGAACTCGACATACGGCATGCCGACGCGCATCGCGCCGAAGCGCGCCGTATCGGGCTGGTGCACGCGGATGCGGTTGCCCCACGGGCAGGTCGTCTCGACCGCGTCGTCCGTCTCGTGGAAACTGAACTTCGTCCCCTCGAGGTACTTCTTCACATAGTCCAGCCGGCGCAGCAGAGCCTCGCGATCCGGCGTCACCAGCGCTGTCGTCCCGCGCACCACCTGCGGGTCGCGCGTCGGCAGATGGAACTGGCCGCGCCCGACATTGACCCACATGTTCTCAAGCCCCGCCATCAGATACGGATCGCGGGTAAGGCCAAGTCCCATAAGGTAGAAAGCGGTCGCCTTGGTCTGATCGGGCACCGTCACGTTCACGTGGCCGAGTTCGACGATATTGCCGAGGTCCTCGGCCGTGCGATCGAATTGCGGCATAGCCATCGCGTCGTTCATATCCTGGGTTCCCCTCTGCCGGAATGTCCTCCGATGGGGCATGATAGCGCCGTGCCGCGGGGCTGGTCCATGCCCGCCCCGCGCCGGAGGGAACGAACATGCAAGGCTTGGCTGGCGCGGCAATGGCCCGCGCGGCGACCCATCGTCATGGGCAGGGGTGAGCCCGTGCGCGCGCTGTTAGCGTCACCCACCTTCCTGCGCCTCTGGTCGATCGGCGGCTGCGTCAACGCCATGCGCTGGTTCGAAGTACTCGCCGCGGGATTGTTCACGCTCGACCTGACGCATTCCGACCTTGCCGTCGCCGTTGTCACCGCCGCGCGCACCATGCCGATGTTGTTCCTGGGCGCGTTTGCCGGTGTTATGGCGGAGGCGGTGGACCGCAAGCGCGTCCTGATGATCGGCCAGTTCATCACCGCCATCGCATCGGCCAGCGTCGCCTTCCTGGGAGTGCTGGGCTGCGCGCAGCCGTGGCACATCGCGCTGGCGGCGCTGGTCTCCGGCACCGTCTGGTCCACCGAGATGTCCACGCGCCGCCGCATGGTGGGCGAAAGCGTGCCGCCGACGTTGGTGCCGCGTGCGCTGGCGTTCGACACGGTTACCAACTCCGTCACGCGCATGGGCGGGCCGATCATTGGCGGCGTGCTGTACCAGGTCGCCGGCATCGGCGGCGCATTTGCCCTGTCGTCCGCTGTGTATTTGCTGGCGGCGATCCTCGCGACCGGATTGCGGCATGAGCAGGAGAGGCGGCGGTTGGTGATAGGGAATGTGGCGCGTGATCTGATGGAAGGACTGGCCTTCGCACGCGGCCACGCGATCGTCGGCGGCGTGCTGCTGGTGACCATCGCGATGAACCTGCTCGGCTTTCCGTACTCGGCGCTGATCGCGCCGATCGGCCGCGACCACTTCTTCGTTTCGCCAACACTGGTCGGTGTGATGGCGGCATCGGAATCGTGCGGCGCGTTCCTGTGCGGACTGTGGCTGACCAGCGGCGATCCGCCCGGCAGCGGACGCCGACTGATGGTTGGCGGTTCGATCTTGTTCCTTTGCTGTGTCGCGCTGATGCCATTCATTCCGTGGTTCCCGCTGGCGTGCCTGATGCTGGTGATCGGCGGCGCGGGTTCGGCAGCGTTCGCCAACATGCAGACCTCGCTGATCGTGCTGCACGCGCCACCACAGATCCGCTCGCGCCTGATGGGGCTGTTGACGGTGTGTATCGGCTCTGGTCCGCTTGGCATCCTGTTGGTTGGCACGCTCGCCGACATGCTCGGCGCCTTGAATGCGGTTGATGTTATCGAACTGACTGGTCTCGCAGCGGTTGTCGCTGCCGGCATGATCTGGAAAAGAAACGAGGAACGTACGGCGCCAATGCTCAATCGCGCCATCATGGAGTAACGGGTATGGATATGGTGATCGAGACCACGTCAGGCAAGGTCCGCGGCACGACGATCGACGGCGTGGCGGCATTCCGCGGCGTGCCGTATGGCGCGCCCACTAACGGCGCTAACCGCTTCCTGCCGCCGCGTCCGCCAGCACCGTGGGTCGGCGTGCGCGACACACTGAACTATACCGGCCAGGCACCGCAGTCGCGCGGCGGCTTTCCGCAGCGCGAGGAGCTCGCGGACTTCTCCGGCACCGCCGACAGCTCGCCGGAGACCGAGGACTGCCTGTCGCTGAACGTGTGGACGCCATCGCTGGACGGCACGGCGAAGCGGCCTGTAATGGTGTGGCTGCATGGCGGCGCGTTCTCATTCGGCTCCGCGAACAGCCTGCGGCTGCAGGGCATGCGGCTGTGCCAGCGCGGCAACGTCGTGCTGGTGACGGTGAACCAGCGGCTGAACATCTTCGGCCATCTCGACCTGTCGGAGCTCGGCGGTGCGGAGTACGCGCAGTCCGGCAATGCCGGCGTGCTGGACATGCTGTCCGCGCTGCACTGGGTGCGCGCGAACATCGGCGCATTCGGCGGCGATCCAGGCTGCGTCACGATCTTCGGCGAGTCGGGCGGCGGCGGCAAGGTCAGCACGCTGCTGGCCACACCGTCGGCGCGCGGCTTGTTCCATCGCGCCATCGTGCAGAGCGGCGCATCGGTGCGGCTGCGCACGCGCGAGCGCGCGACCAAGCTGACCGATGCCGTGCTCGGCCAGCTTGGCCTGTCGCGTGCGTCACTGGCGGAACTGCATGCGCTTCCCATGACGGCGCTGCTCGGGGCGATCGAACCGGCGATCAAGGCGATCGGTCCGTCACCCTGGCCGCTGCTGGATCGCTATCCGTTCGGACCGGTCGTCGATGGCACACTGCTGCCGCGCCAGCCATTCGATCCTGATGCACCCTCGGTGTCGGCCGATATCCCGCTGATCGTCGGCGACTGCACGCACGAGGCGTCGCTGTTCCTCGCGCGCGAGGACAAGGTGTGGCACGGCACGCTGACCGAAGCCGAGCTGCGGACACGGATCGGCGCGGTCGCCGGCGCGCAGGCGGATCGTGCGCTGACGGTGTACCGGCGGCTCATGCCGGATGCCTCGCCGGCGCAGGTGCTGATAGCAACGCTAACCGATGCGCAGTTCCGCGTGCGCTCGCTGATGCTGGCGGAGCGCAAGGCCGCACAGGCTTCGGCGCCGGTGTGGATGTACTCGTTCGCCTGGCGCACGCCGCTGTTCGACGGACGGCTCGGCGCGCCGCATGCGATCGACGTGCCGTTCACGTTCGACACGCTGGAGTTCACCAACGCGACGGACCGCAGTGCGGCGGCACATGCGTTGGCAGTCACGATGTCCGGTGCATGGGCCGCGTTCGCGCGCACCGGTGTGCCGGGACACGCGTCGCTGCCGGCGTGGCCGGCTTACAACGCGACCGAGCGCGCGACGATGGTGCTGGATGCGGATTGCCACGTGGCGCGCGATCCGGGGCGGGACGCGCGCGAGCTGTGGATGGATGTCGCCGCGTAACGCTGTCACGGCAAGGCCGCGCGCACCACGGTGATTGCGAGACCCCAAGGTTCCCCCCTCCCCTTGAGGGAGGGGGTTAGGGGGAGGGGTGCGTGCGTCCGCCGGCCAGCGGAAGGACGCACCCCTCCCCCTAACCCCCTC
>DASXFW010000081.1:0-39577 GCA_036489395.1 Acetobacteraceae bacterium
GAGTTCATGGGGGCGCTCCACGGGAATTCGCCCCAAAACTGCCGCATGGCGATCAAATCGACACCACCCGATTTTCGCCGAAAACCTGTGCGGGATAACGATTTTCAGACAGATCGTTTCAGGTTAACCGGACAGCAGTGCCAGGACATGGCAAATCCCGCGAAGCTGTAAATGCTCTCGGCACGCTTCTCGGGAGGTGCTCGCCTTGCATGCTCGCGCTCAAGCATCTCGCAAACATGGTGGGACGCGATGAACGGTAGGCCAGCGACGCCTTCGGCTACGTGGTCATCAAAGCCCAGCAGGAGATTCAAGATACCGAACAATATCAGGCTGGCGCTGAGCGTGACACCGAAGGCCATGACCAAATACCGCATGTCTCCCTCCGCGAGGTGATACATTGGATGCCTGGAAACATATCTTAGACCAAACGGTTCCGGAATGCGAGATCGCTGGCGCTAGCGTCATGGCATGCATGATCGATCCACGATCGGACCTTTATCCTGGTATTGTGCAGGTCATCCAGGCGGGTCGAAGGCGGCCGAACCGGTATTTTTCCCTATGCGCCGTCCGCTACATCCGACCCGGCAGCCACGTCGCGATGGCCGGAAATGCGATCAGCACCACCAGCCGCAAGATATCCGTCAGCACGAATGGCAGCACGCCCAGGAAGATCGTGGCGAAGCTGACATCCTTCACCACGGTCTTGATAACGAACACGTTCATACCGACCGGCGGATGGATCAGCCCCAGCTCCACCGTCATTACGATGATCACGCCGAACCAGATCGGGTCGAATCCAAGCCCCGTGATGACAGGAAAGATGATCGGCACTGTCAGGATGACCATCGCCATGGCGTCCATCAGGCAGCCCAATCCCAGGTATGCCAGCATGATCAGCGCCAGCACGCCGTAACGGCCCAACCCCAATCCTGTGACAAACTCGGCGACTTTCTGCGGTGTCTGCGTGACCGTCAGGAAATAGCCGAACAGAATGGCGCCGATCAGCACGGTGAACACCGCCGCGGCGGTGCGAGTGGCCTGCAACAGCGATTCCAGAATGTCGGGGCCGGACAAGCGGCGCCGCGCGATGCTGATCAGGAACGCGCCGCCGGCGCCCATGCCGCCGGCCTCGGTCGGTGTGAACAAGCCGCCGTAGAGTCCGCCGATAACGAACGCGAACAACGCGAGCGGCGCCCACACCTCCCGTGCGCCGCGCAGCCGTTCGGTCCATGAACTGCGTGGTGCGGCGGGCAGCCAGCCGGGACGCAGCGCGCCGATCAGTGCGATGGTGATCATGTACATCGACACCGCGAGAAAGCCCGGCAGCACGCCGGCCATGAACAGCTTGCCGATGTCCTGCTGGGTGATCAGCCCATACACCGCGAGCACGATGGAGGGCGGGAACATCGCGCCCAGTGTGCCTCCCGCGGCGATGACGCCGGTTGCGAAGGATTGCGGATAGTTGAAGCGGCGCATTTCCGGATACGCGACGGTGGAGAACGTCGCCGCCGTCGCGACGGACGATCCGCTGATTGCGGCGAATCCGGCGCAGGCGGCAATGGTGGCGATCCCGAGGCCGCCGCGCAGATGCCCGACAAACGTATTGGCCGCGCGGAACAGCTCGCTGCTCATGCCGGAGCGCGAGACGAACGAGCCCATCAGCAGGAACATCGGGATGACGCCGAACGTATAGTCGGTGACGATCCGCATCGATGTCTGGCCGACCATCTTCAGGGCCGGCTCGCCGCCGACCAGGTAGCCGAAGCCAGTCACGCCGACGAGGCCCATCGCCATGCCCACCGGCACACGCAGCAGCATCAGCGCGAAGAGCACGACAAAGCCGATGATGGCGACGGCGTCGGGCGACAAATCCATGCTATTCGACCGCCTTGAACGTATCGACCGCATAGACCTGGTGGCGGAAGATCAGCCGCCACGTGCGTATCGCGATCAGCAGCACTGCGGACACGTCGCCCAGCCAGGCGACCAGCGCGAACGGCCACGTGGGAAGATGCAGGTCGAAGGTCAGCACGTTCTCGACATAGGTCTGGCGGACCTTGTCGAACAGCATGATGGTCTGCACGGTGACGACGAACAGCAGGACCAGCGTGGCGAACACGTCGATCCAGCGTTTGCCACGCGGGCTGGCGGCGGACCACACCAGATCGACGGTGATGTGCGTGCCGCGATAGCTGGTGGCGGCGATGCCCCAGAAGATCAGGATGCCGAGAAGCTGCTTGCCGAAATCGTAGCTATCCGGAATGGACCACGCGAAGAAGTAACGCAGCAGGACGGAGATGAAGATGTCGGCCGCGACGATCCCTACGAACGCCGCTGCCAGCAGCTCGATGCCATTGATGAAGCGGTCCATGGGCGACATGGTCACGCTACGCCGGCACCAGCGCACCGACCTCCCGTCATGCCGACGAAGGTCGGCATCCACGACTTAACCTCGCGGGCGACGGCAAGGCGTGGATGCCGACCTTCGTCGGCATGACGGAGCGCACGACAGGCGGCATGACGGGGCGCATGACGAGGGGCCCGCCGGCTCATTGCGCATTTGCGCCGTACTTCGTCAGCTCCGCCTCAAGTTCCCCATAGACCTGATCGGGGTTTTGCACATGCTTGGCCCATTCGGCCTTCAGCGGCTCCGCCGCCTTGTGCCACGCCGCGATTTGCTCGGGAGTCAGCTTGTAAACGTCGTGCCCCGGCTCGGCCGCGACGCGTGCGAGCCCCGCATGTTCCCAATCCGCCCACGGACTCGCCACCTTCTCCGCCCATTCCGTCGTGCAGTGATGATCGATCACGGCCCGCTGCCCCGGCGACATCGATTCATACTTCGACTTGTTCATTACCCACACGAACGTCGCGGTCCAGAACGGCATGTCCATGTCGTATTTCACCACCTTGTCGATGCCGAACAGAATGGTGGACTGCCAGGGGAACGTGATGGCATCGGCAACGCCGCGGGCCAGCACCTCGCGTGCCTCGGGCGCCGAAGCCTGCACGTTCGTGCCGCCCAGCAGCGTGACGAAATTACCCATCGTCGCGTTCGCCGGGCGGATTTTCATGCCCTTGATGTCGGTCGGCCACACGATCTTCTTGGTGCGCGAGTGCCAGGTGCCCGGGTCCAGCACAAACGCGAAGCAGAAATGCACGTCCTTCATTTCCGTCGGCGCGTACTTGCGGTACCAGGCGTCCAGTGCGGCGGAACCGCCCTTCGCGTTGCTGATCATGAACGGCAGCTCGCCGGCGGCGATGATCGGGAAGCGGCCGGGCTGATAGCCGGGGTTCACATAGGCGAAGTCGGCGATGCCGTCGCGCGCCATGTCGTAGTGGTCCATCGCCTTGCCCAGTTGCTCGGACGGGAAGAGGGTGGACTTGATGGTGCCGCCTGATTCTTTCTCGATGTCGGCGCCCCAGGCGATCAGCGCGGGGTTCAGCGGATGCGCCGGCGGCACCCAGCTCGACAGCTTCAGATAGACGGTCTTGTCCTGTGCCGCGGCGGCGTTTGCCAGCCCCAGGCACAATACGAGCCCTGCCAGGACCGGCAATCCGGCCTGGCACAAAAGTCGCAGCACGCGCATGACGATTCCCCCTGATTGACTCGTCGCGGCACAACGTGCCGAAGCTTCGATGCCGTGACAAGCAGCGCGGCTCGGCACCGCGCGGGGGCGCAGATGGAAACGCAGGCAACCAAGGTCGCGCCACCGGCTCGGCCGGCGTCGTACGACAAGGCGGTCGCGCTGGTGCTGCAAGGCGGCGGCGCGTTGGGCAGCTACCAGGCCGGCGTGTTTCAGGCGATCGCGGATTCCGAATACCCGCCGGACTGGGTGGCCGGCATTTCCATCGGCGCGATCAACGCCGCGATCATTGCGGGGAATCCGCTGGCCCATCGTGTGGATCGGCTGCGGGCGTTCTGGGAATCGATCACCGAATCCGCCGCGTTGTGGCCGGGATTGCCGACGGGCACCGCGAAAGCCGACCAGCATCTCGGTGCGTTGCATGCGCTGTGGCTCGGGCAACCCGGGTTCTTCGCACCGCGGCCGGTGCTCGACTGGTTCCACGGCGCGCCGACCAGCTACTACGACACGCGCCCGCTGCGCGCCACGCTGGAACGACTGGTGGATTTCGACCGCATCAACGCGCGCGAGATGCGCTTCAGTGTCGGCGCGGTGAATGTGTGCACCGGCAACTTCACTTATTTCGACAATGCGCACATGAAGATCCGTCCAGAGCACGTGATGGCCAGCGGCGCGTTGCCGCCCGGATTTCCGCCGGTGGAGATCGATGGCGAGCTGTACTGGGACGGCGGGCTGGTTTCCAACACGCCGCTGCAATACGTCGTCGAGTACTATCCGCGGCGCAGCCGGCTGACGTTCCAGGTGGATGTGTTCCATGCCAGCGGCCCGCCTCCGGCCGACCTGGAAGACGTGAGCGAGCGCGAGAAGGATATCCGCTATTCCAGCCGCACCCGCGTCGCCACCGATACACTGCGCACGGTGCACAACGTGCGGCACGCCATCAACGAATTGTGGGAGATGCTGCCCGAAGACCTGCGCGCGACGCCCGCCGCGCGATTCCTTGCGAGCTTCAGTTGCGTCACCACGATGGACATCGTGCAGTTGATCTATCGGCCGGATGACGTGCAGGGCCATCATAAGGGGTACGACTTCAGCCGCTCGACCATGCAGGCGCGCTGGGCGTGCGGCGTGGCGGATGCGAACGCAACCTTGCGCGCGTCGCCGTGGCTCGCGCCCATGCCGGCGGAACTCGGTGCGCGTACCTTCGATGTATCGCGGACATGAACGGGACGAAAGCGATGGATGCGGACTATGTGGTGATCGGTGCCGGATCGGCGGGCTGCGTGATGGCGGCACGTCTGTCGGAAACTGGCGCGCGCGTCGTGTTGCTGGAGGCGGGGCCGCGCGACACACTGCCGTGGATTCACATTCCCGCCGGCGTGCTGAAGCTGCTGCGTCATCCCGTGGTGAATTGGAACTACAGCGCGGACCCGTCGGCCGGTACGGCGGGGCGCGCGATCCATTGGCCGCGTGGCAAGGTGCTGGGTGGATCGAGTTCGATCAACGGCATGCTGTATGTGCGTGGCAATCCGGCCGATTTCGACGGCTGGGCGCAGATGGGCTGCCGCGGCTGGAGCTTCGACGACGTGCTGCCGTATTTCCGTAAGTCGGAACACTACGTGCAGCGCGGCGAGGCGGAATTCCGCGGCCAGGGCGGTCCGCTGAAAGTCGAAGACTACCGCACCATTCTTCCGTTGACGCACCGCTTCATCGAGGCCGCGAAGCAGGCCGGCTTCGCGTTCCGGCAGGATCTGAACGGACGCGAGCAGGAGGGCGTCGGTTATTCGCAGATGACGCGGAAGGGACGGTTTCGCGGGTCCACGGCACAGACGTTCCTGGCCGAGGCGCGAGGACGTCCAAACCTGCGTATCGAAACCAGCGCGCTGGCGACGCGGCTGCTGTTTGAGGGCAAGCGCTGCGTCGGTATCGCGTTCCGGCAGAACGGCGTGGATCGCGAGGTCCGTGCGACGCGCGAAGTGATCCTGTGCGGCGGGTCGGTGAACTCGCCGCATCTGCTGCAAATTTCCGGCGTCGGTCCCGCGGCGCATTTGCAATCGATCGGCGTGGAGGTGGTGCACGACCTGCCCGGCGTCGGTGCCAATCTGCAGGATCATTACGTCGCGCGCGTCTCGCATCGCGCACGCAATGCGGTGTCGATCAACCAGCTCGCGCGTGGTGCGCGGCTGGCGGTGGAGGCGGCACGGTTCGCGGTAACGGGACGCGGCGCGCTGACATTCGGCGTGACCAGTGCGCAGGTATTCACCCGCTCGCGCGAGGGGCTTTCCAGTCCAGACCTGCAACTGTTGTTCACGCCCGCCAGTTACGATGCGGCGCGGTTCGGCGAGCTGGAGCGCGAGGCGGGCATGACGGTCGCGGTGTGTCCGGTCCGGCCCGACAGCCGCGGCACCATCATGGCGGCGTCACCTGATCCGTTCGCGCCGCCCGTCATCACGCCGAATTATCTGTCCGATCCGAACGACGCGCGCGTGCTGATCGCGGGCATGCGCATCACGCGACAGATCTTCGCGCAGCCGGCGATTGCGCAACACAGCGTGGTGGAGACCCTGCCCGGGCCGGATGCGGAATCCGATGAGGCGTTGGCGGAGTATGCGCGCGGCTATGGCACGACGATTTACCATCCGATCGGCACATGCCGCATGGGCGAGGGACCGGCCGCGGTGGTGGATACGCGGCTGCGCGTGCACGGCATCGGCGGTCTGCGCGTGATCGACGCGTCGGTGATGCCGACGCTGACGACAGGGAACACCAATGCGCCGACCATCATGATCGCGGAGAAGGGCGCTGCGATGGTGCGGGAGGATACATAGTGTCGGGGCGACCGATGTCATTGCGAGGCCGCTTGGCCATGTGTCATTGCGACGCCGCTTGGCCATGTGTCATTGCGAGGCCGCTTGGCCGAAGCAATCTCCCGGGGGGGATTGCTTCGGCCAAGCGGCCTCGCAATGACAGGGAGGGAGACCGTTATGGACCGGCGGTACTTCGTATACATCCCGACCAATCGGCACCACACGGTGCTGTATACCGGAGTGACCGGCGATCTGCTGAGGCGCGTTTATGAACATCGGTCGAAGACAATTCGGGGTTTCACCAGTCGCTACAACGTTGAGCAATTGGTCTTCTATGAGGAAACTGCCGATGCCGCCGGGGCCATCGCACGAGAGAAGCAGATCAAGGCAGGGTCCCGCCAGAAGAAGATCGCACTGATCAACGCGATGAGCGCGGACTGGCGGGATTTGTATGACGATCTCGTGCGGTAGCAACGTTTCCCTGTCATTGCGAGGCCGCTGGGCCGAAGCAATCTCCCGGGGGGGGATTGCTTCGGCCAAGCGGCCTCGCAATGACACACGGACGTATGTCCCTCACGCCGACAGCGGGATCATCACTTCCTCTCGGAACTTCCGCATCTCGCGGATCGCCTGATCCGCATCGTCCATTTCGAAATCGAAATCCAGGCCCATCACGCCCAGCGCCTTCAGCGCACGCACATCCGCCAGCACGTCCGCGATCGAGCCGGAGAACACTCGCCGGTTGCCGTCGCTCGCCGGCGGCATCGGCTGGGCGTGACGCTTGACGCGGTACACCACGCCAATCCGCGCCGGATCGCGCCCGGCTTCCGTCACCAGGCGCCGCAGCCGAGCGATACCGGCTTCGAGCCGCGGCAGCGTGTCCAGCAGGTGCGCATTGTTGCTGCCGATCGGATACCACGCGTCGCCAATGCGTGCCGCGCGGCGCATCGACGGGCCGCTTTCGCCGCCAACCCAGATCGGCGGATGCGGCTTCTGCACCGGCTTCGGATCGAACACCAACCCGTCCATCCGCACATAACGCCCATCGATGCGCGGACGCTCTTGCGTCCAAAGCGTGCGGAACGCGTCGAGATACTCGTCCGTCACCGCGCCACGTTCGGCGAACGGCGGGGTCACCACCGCGTCGAACTCCGCCTTCAGCCAGCCGGCGCCGATCCCCACGACCAGGCGACCGCCGGACAGCACGTCGATGCTGGCCAGCATCTTCGCGGCCAGCACCGCCGGACGATGCGGCACCACCATCACCGCCAGAACCAGCCGAATACGATCCGTCTTCGCCGCGATCCAGGACGTCGCCACGAGTTGCTCCAGCCGATAGCCTGGCGCGCCGCCGTAGAATTCGCCGGATTCCGAATACGGGTAGCCCGGCGCACGCATGTCGGGCAGCGCGACGTGATCGGTCAGGGTCAGATAGTCGAAGCCAATCGTTTCGCCTTCGCGCGCCACCCGAGCCATTGCCTCCGGGATCGCCATCGGCCCGCTGATCGGCAGGTTGAAGCCGATCTGCATTCCATCGATCACACGCTCTCTCCCTATGCCGCGTTGCGCAGGCCGCCTTTGACATGGCGGGCGAAGATGTCGAACAAGCGCCGCGTCACCGGGCCGACGTCGCCGTCCGCGATCGGCTTGCCGTCGATGCGCACGATCGGCTTTACGAAACTCGTGGCGCTGCTGATAAACGTCTCGCGTGCGGCGCGCATGTCCGCTTCGCTGAAGCGCGATTCTTCGAAGGCGATGCCCTCGTCGTGCATCAGGCTCAACAGAGCATCGCGCGTGCAGCCAGGCAGGATTGCGTGGTCCAGCTTGCGGGTGCGCAGCACGCCGTCCTGATCGACGATCCAGAAGCTGGTGGCGGCGCCCTCGGTCACCATGCCGTCGCTGTCGATCAGGATCGCTTCCAGTGCGCCTTGTTCCTTCGCCGCCTGGCGCGCGAGCACGTTCGGCAGCAGGCCGGTGCTTTTGATGTCGCACCTCGCCCAGCGCTGGTCCGGGTAGGTGATGGCGCTGGCGGTCCATTTCAATACGTCGGCGGGATACGGCGGGACGCGGCGGATCGTTACCACCACTGACGGCGGGATCGGCTTCGATGGGAAGGCGTGGTCGCGCCGTGCCACGCCACGCGTGATCTGCATGTACAGCAAGCCCTCGCGCACGCGGTTGCGGTGGGCGACTTCGAGCAACACATGGCGCAGCGCGGCGCGGCTCATCGGCTGCGGCAGGCGGATCTCGCGCAGCGAGCGATCCAGCCGGTCGAGATGCCGGTCCTCATCGATGAAGCGGCCGTCGTGCATGTGCACGACTTCATAGATGCCGTCGGCGAACTGGTAGCCACGGTCCTCGATGTTCACGGACGCGTCGCGCTGCGGAAGGTACTGGCCATTGACGTAGGCGATGCGGCTCATGCGCGGCGGTCCCTCGGAAATGCGGCGGAAGAATACAAGCCGGAGCAGATGGTGCCAGCCCCATCGGCAAAGCACCCGTTCGTCAAAGCCCCGCCGGCCAAGCTGCGCCGGGAGCTGGGCGGACTGTCGGGAATCTTTACACTTCCGGCTCGGTCTGAAATTTCCTTTTGGTATTTCAGCGGGTTGTCTGCTGGTACGGCAATTGCTTTCTGATAGAACAACGAGTTTCGCCTCGACGACTCGTGCCGGCCCACGCCAGTCAAGGAGCACCCCATGAGGCATAGTGCCGTTGTCCTCGCCATCGCGGCCGGTCTCGCCGCTGCCGTGCCGGCCCGTGCGAGCCTCACGTTCAGCACGTTCGTGACATCGTCGGACATCAACGCCGCCGAGGGCCAGAACAGCGTCATCGGATTCAACTATGCGGGCAACATGTTCATCGGCTCGCTGTATTACGGCACCAACAACAACCAGCTTTACGAAACCAACCTCGTCGGAACCGGCGTGCAGCTTTACGGCCAGCCGGTTCCCGGCGCCAGCGGTGAGGTGGTGGTAGGTGCTGGCCTCGGAAAGGGCGGGTTCGCGGCGGGTGCGGTTTATTCCGGGTCGCAGGCCAGCGGGCAGATCTATTTCGTGCCGTCCAGCGGCGCCCCCGTACTGTTCGCCACCGTTCCGGCCGGCGACGTGCGCCAGATATTCTTCGATCCGGGTTCGTCGTTCGGCGGCAACATGCTGGTCACCACGAACGTTGGCGACATCTACAAGATCAGTTCCACCGGCAGCGTCAGCCTGCTGGCCTCGGTAGGCGAGGATACCGAAGGCATGGACATCGCGCCGGCCGGCTGGGGCGCTCTGGCCGGGCAATTGCTCGTCTCCTCCGAAGGTAGCGGCACCATTCGGGCGATCAGTCCACTCGGGGCGGTCACCACGGTCGCCAGCGGCGTGCCGGAAGCGGAGACGGTCAGCGCCGTGCCCACCGCCTTCAGCGCCGGCGGTCCGCCAACCCAGGGCTTCTATGTCGCCAACTATCCGGACGACATCCAGACCGCCGACTACACTCAGTTCACGCCGTACGAGGGCGACGTGATCGTCACGTCGGAGTTCGGCAGCAACTCGCCGGTCTGGCTGCTGACCTACAGCGGCGGCACGGTCACGGTCGATGGCACGCCCATCGGATATCTGCCGGCCCAGTCGGAGGACGGCATCTTCGTCAGCGGCCAGCGCGTCAGCGACCTGGTTCCGGAACCGGCCAGCCTCACCATCCTAGGTGTCGGCCTGGCGGCGCTGGGCCTGCGGCGCCGCCGACGCGGCTGAACACGCCTGCCGCGACGATCACGCGGCGTGCGCGTTGGCGATGAACGCTCGGATCAGGGCCGGGTCCTTCACGCCGCGGCCGCGTTCCACCCCTGACGACACATCGACCGCAGTTGCGCCGGTGGCACGGATCGCGTCCGCCACATTGTCCGGCGTCAGGCCGCCGGCCAAAAGCCAGGGCACCGGCGGCGACCAGCCGCGCAGCAGCGACCAGTCGAACACCGCCGCATTGCCACCCGGCCGTGTCGCGTCAGGCGGCGGCTTGGCTTCCAGCAACAGGGCGTCGGCGCCGCCGGCGTCGCGCGGCAGGTCCGCCGCGGTGTCGATGCCAACGGCGCGCCAGATCGTCACGCCGAAGCGTTCCCGCAGCGCCGCGGCATCGACCGGGCCATAAAGCTGCAGCACGTCCAGCCGAAACTTCGCCAGTACGTCCGCGATTGCGCTTTCCGTCGGATCGACGAACAACCCGACACGCGGCGGCCCGCCGGGGTGGCGCTCCGACAGGGCCGCGGCCTGGGCCGGCGTGACGAATCGCGGCGAGGGCGGGAAGAACACGAACCCCACCCAGTCGGCGCCCGCCTCGATTGCGGCATCGAACGCGGCCGGGCTGTTGAGGCCGCAGATCTTGACCCGCACGCTCATCGCGCGTCGGCGTCGATCGCGGCAGCGGCGGCGGCCGGATCGGGCGCGGCGGTGACCGGGCGGCCGACCACGATCCAGTCGGCACCGGCGGCGATCGCCTGGGCCGGAGTCATGATACGCGCCTGATCGCCGGAGGAAGCTCCGGCGGGGCGGATGCCCGGCACCACCAGCAGCGCCTCCCGGCCCAGTTCCTGGCGCAGCATCGCCACCTCCAGCGGGCTGCACACGAGGCCGTCGGCGCCGTTGGCCAGCGCCAGCCACGCCAGCCGCAGCACTTGCGCGGGGGGCGGATCGGCGACGCCCGTGGCGGCAAGCTCGTCGCCGCCCAGGCTGGTCAGCACGGTCACGCCCAGGATGAGCGGGCGATCCAGCGCATGACCCGCGGCATCACGGGCGGCCCGCAGCATCGCCGGCCCGCCGGCGGCGTGCACCGTCAGCATGCGCGGCGCGAGCGGCAGCACTGCTCGTACCGCACCGGCCACGGTGTTCGGAATGTCGTGCAGCTTCAGGTCGAGGAACACTGGGCGGCCTTCGATGGCGCGAAATCCCGCAGCACCGGTGGCCAGAAAGAACTCCAGCCCCAGCTTGAACATGCCGCAGTGCGGCGCGACCGCATCGGCCCATGCCGTTGCCGTGGCGACATCCGGCGTATCCAGCGCGACGATGAGGCGGGACGCCGTCACGGCGTTGTCGGCGGCAACAATGGCGCGGGCATCCGCGCCTTCAGCTCTTGCACCTGCGCTTCCAGCAGGCGGATCGCGTGTTCGGCGCGGCGCGCGCGGCGGCGCTGGGCAAGCTCGGAGATCCACACCAGCACGCCACCCACCAGGAACGCGACCGCCATGGCGGCCAGGATCGACAGCGACAGCGGCGCCTCCACCGATAGTCCGGTCGGCCACAGGCCGAGGCGCACCGGCGCAGTATTGGACAGCGCGAACAACACCAGCAGCAGCAGGATTGGGGCAATGATCAGCAGGCGCAGCATGTGTTCCGATATGTCGTATGTGGCGAACTTCGCCGGCAGATTGCTTCGGCGCGACGGGCAGATCAAGGAACCGCAGTGGCTGCGGGATTTATCCGTCGCGCATGCGCCTGACCCGCCCGCACCTCACCCGCCGCCGCGCGACAGGTTCGTCGGCACCCACAGCACGTCGCCCGCCCCATTCCCATTCAGCACGCGTGCCAGCACGAACAGCAGATCCGACAATCTGTTCAGATACCGCACCACCGGCGGACTGACACCGCCGACCGCCACCACCGCCCGTTCCGCACGGCGCACGATCGTGCGCGCCATATGCGCCCAGGCGGCGGCGTCAGTTCCACCTGACAGCACGAAGCTGGTCAGCGGCGCCAGCGTCGCGTTCATCGCCGCAACCTCCGCCTCCAGCCGCGCGATCGGCGCGTCCGTCAGGCGCGCCCGGCCGCCGCGATCGGTCGGCACGCATAGATCGGCGCCCAGGTCGAACAAATCGTTCTGGACCCGCGCCAGCATGGCATCGACCGCGGCATCGGCCCGCACGTGCGCGCGCAGCACACCGATCGCGGCGTTCGACTCATCCACCTCGCCGATCGCGACGATCCGCGCGGAATCCTTGCCGACGCGCGTGCCGTCGCCGAGCGATGTCTCGCCGCCGTCGCCGCCCCGCGTCACCACCCGATCGATCCGCACCACCATGTCCGTGTCCCTCAGTTGTCCAGAGCGTACACGATGCGGATGGGCACGTCCGCCGCGACCGGCTGCCCGTCCTGCACCGAGGGCAGGAAATGCCAGGTCCGCACCGTCTCGCGAGCGGCGTCGTCGAGCGTGCGATAGCCCGACGACCGCGCCACCTCGACCCCGGCCACCAGCCCGTCCGGCCGGACATGCACCAGCAGCACCACCGCGCCTTGCTCGCCGTGCAGTACGGCCTCGTCCGGATAGCTGGGTTTGCGGTTATGGAATTTGATGTCGGGACTGGGCGGGACGACCATGTCGCCGGTGACCAGCGCATTGGTGTCGCTCTCCAGCGCGCCGAGGCTCAACTGGAACGGCTGAGGCGACATCGGCGCGGTGGCTGAAGCGGGCGGCGGCGGCTTCGGCGCGGCTTGCTCCAGCTTGGGTGGTGGCGGCGGTGTGCTGGCAGTCTGGCGGCGTTCAGGCTGAAGCGGCGCGCTGGCGACCTGGCTCGGTTGCGGCCGCGGGGGAGCGCTGGCGACCTGGCTCGGCTGTGGCTGTGGAGGCGCACTTGCTGTCTGGACCGGCAGCGGTTCCGGCGGCTTTTTCTCCACGGTCTTTTCCGTCGGGGACGACTGGGGCTGCTGCTCCGCGGTCCTGTCCGGCTTGGATGGCTGCGGTGCCTTCTGCGCGACGGTCTTTTCCGGCCTGGGCGGCTTCGGCTCCACAGCCTTGTCGGGCTTGGGTGGCTGCGGCGCCTTCTGCGCGACGGTCTTTTCCGTTGTCGGTGGCTGCGGCTTGCTCGGCGTTGCCTGCGGGCCCTTGGCGCGGGGAAGCGTCGCCGGTGCGTTGTGGTTGGAGCCGGGCGGCGACATGACGAGCTGCACCGTCGCCGGATGCACTGGCACCACCAGCGCGGCAACGTGCGGCTGGCGCAGCCACAGCAGCAGCGCGCCCCCGAGCAACATGGCGTGCAGCAGCACCGAGACCACCCCCGCCCAGCCGATCCGGCGCCGACGCGGCGACAGCGGCGGGCGGACCCGCTCGATCGAGGGGTCAGGAACGAACAGCATCGTCGTCGGGTGGCAGCAGGCGGGGCGCGGTGTCAGCGCCGAGGCGCAGGCCGAATGCCGTTGCGGCCGCGGGCAGCGCGTCGGTGGGCCTGGCATTGGCGACGATGCGGCCGCCCTGCACGACCAGCATCCGCGTCGCGTGGCGAATCGCGAGCTCGATCGCGTGCAGCACCACCACGACGATGCGGCCCGAATCGGCCGTCTCCCGCAGCAGCCGCATGATCGCGTGCGCGGCGGCGGGATCGAGGTCGGCGGTGGGTTCGTCCAGCAGCAGCACGTCGGGCTCCGTGGCAAGTACGCGGGCCAGCATGGCGCGGCGGGCCTCGCCGCCAGAAATGCGGTCCACCCGTTGGTCGCGCAATGGCTGGATACCGCATCGCTGCAACGCAAGTGTTACCGGCGCGTCGGCCGAGTCGCCATGCGGGATGCGGCCGAGTGCGGCGACCTGTGCCACGGTCAGCGCCCAGGCGCTGCGCGCACCCTGCGGCAGATAGGCGACACGGCGTGGATCGCGCGCCGCCGTACCGGGCAACAGGCCGGCGAGCGTGCGCAGCAGTGTGGATTTGCCCGCCCCGTTCGGGCCGCAGATGGCGACGAGCTCGCCGGGTCGGGCCGCGAACTCGATGTCCGGCAGTATGACGCGGCCGTGCAGTGTGATGGTGGTGCGGGGAAGGGTGAATGGAACCACGGTCGGTCCGCGGGGAAATTGCAGGGGTTTCCCCTTACCGTGCGCGGAAGGAGCCGGGGAGGGGTGCTCGTTGCCCAACAAGCCCTTCCCGCAAAAGGAGTGGGAGCCCCCAACGCTCCGGACGCGTCATCGCCAGCGCAGATAGCGCCGTTCCAGCGCACTGATTCCTCGCCCGATCGCCAAACCGAACAACGACAGGATCAGCACGCCGGCGAGCAACTGGTCGGTCTGCATCAGATTGCCGGCCTGCAGCACGAACGCGCCGATGCCGGTCTCGGCGCCAATCATTTCCGCCGACACCACCAGCAGCAGCGCGGTCGAGGCGGAGATGCGAAAACCCGCCAGGATCGACGGCATAGCGCCGGGCAGGATGACCTTCCAGATGATCGCGTGCGTCGGTACCTCGAAGCTCTGCGCCATGCGGATCAGGTTGCGCGGCACGGAATCGACGCCGCTGTACACGGCGATGACGGTGGGAAAGAACACGCCCAGCGCGATGGTGGCGATCTTGGAAGTCTCGCCGATGCCGAGCCACAGGATCAACAGCGGCAGCAGTGCGATCTTGGGAATTGGGAACAAGGCGGAGACCATCGGCAGGCCAACGGCGCGGGCAATGGTGAACAAGCCCATGGCCAGGCCGACGGCGAGTCCGGCGATTGTGCCGATCGCCCAGCCGCCCCCGATACGGATCGCCGATGCGTAAAGATGCGGCCAGATTTCGCCCGTGACGATCAGTTGTTCCAGCACGTAGCCGATGCGCAGTGGGCTCGGCAGGAACAGGTCGCTGATCCAGCCCAAAGAACACACGCATTGCCACACGGCGAGCACGGCGGCGAAGGCGATCCAGGCGCTGTGCCGGCTGCCCAGGGGTGCGAAGCCGCCGCCGCGGAACGGGATTGCAGCCGGGGCGGGCAGCGTACCCGCTTGTTCAGACATCGATCACCTCCCGTTCGGCTTCCACGGCTTCGTCGCGGATCAGCGACCACAGCGCGCGCTGGTGCTCGGCGATATACAACGGCTCGCGGGCGTCGCGGCTGACGTTTAGCGTCATGATCTCGCGGATGCGCGCGGGGCGGCGCGACAGCACCACGACGCGGTCGGCGAGGCGCGCGGCTTCCTCGAGATTATGCGTGACGAACACGGCGCTGAGGCGGTTGCCGGACATCAGGCGCAGGAAGTCCTCGGTGAGCAGGTCGCGGGTCTGCGCGTCGAGCGCGGAGAACGGCTCGTCCATCAGCAGTATTTCGGGGCGCACCGCGAGCGCGCGGGCGATGCCGACGCGCTGGCGCATGCCGCCGGAGAGCTGCTTCGGATAGGAATGCGCGAACTCGGAAAGGCCGGTGCGTTGCAGAACGTCGGCGACGATCGCCTGACGCTCAGTCGCTTTCAGCCGGAGGTGCTCCAGCGCGAATGCGACGTTGTCGGCGACGCTGCGCCAGGGCAGCAGCGCGAAGTCCTGGAATACGAAGGTCAGCGGGTTGAAGCTGTCTTGCGGCGCCGGCCCGACCGTTCCGATCGTGCCGGACAGGGGGCGCGCGAGGCCGCCGATGATCGACAGCAGCGTGCTCTTGCCGCAGCCGGACGGTCCGACCAGTGCCACGATCTCCCCCGGACCGACGCGGAACGATATGTCGCGCAGCACCGCCAGCGGGCCGAAATCGTGACAGATGCCGCTGACGATGAGCTCCATCGGTTAGCGCTTCACCCGCCCCGTCTTCCACTGTCATTGCGAGCGCAGCGAAGCAATCCCGTTCGAGAGTTCGTGCATACCCTCGAACGAGATTGCTTCGCTGCGTTCGCAATGACAGTGGGGGGGTGAGTGCGCCATGACGCTCAGCTCTGCGCGGCGAAACCGAAGCTGGTATCGACGACTTTCTGCACCGTCACACCCGGATCGACGAAATGGTTGGCCTGGTACCACGCGATCTGGTGCGCCACGTCGGCGACATCCAGCTTCCCGTCGCGATCGATGTACGACAGGCCGACCACCGCTTGCTCCGGCTTCAGATGCGTGTAGTGCGTGATGATGTCGATCAGCGGCGTGGTCTGCGCATTCAGCGGCGCTCGGCCGTCCTTCACTGACGCCAGCAGCACGTCGTGGTAATCCCGCGTGCCCTGGCGATACGCGGCGAGGAAGCGCGTCACCACGTCGCGCTGCTGCATCGTCGCACGGGACACGAACACCGCGCCGAGCTGCCACGGCGTCTCGTCGCCGACCCAGCCGAGCAGCCTGATGTCGCCGGCTGCCATCAGCGGCAGCGCGACGGTGACCGGCAGCAGTGCGCCATCCACGCGGTTGCCTTTCAGCGCCGAGGCGATGTTGGCCAGCGATTGCAGCGGCAGCAGGCGCACGCTCGACAATGCGAAATGATCCTTGTCGGCGAGCAGGCCGAGCGAATAGTGGAAGCTCGATCCGGTCTGGGTGATGGCGACGGATTTGCCGGCGAAATCGGCGGGCGTTTTCAGCCCGGCTTCATATGCCTTGGCGGTGGCGAAATAGCCGATCAGCGGATAGCCGGGGTGCTCGCGGCTTTGTCCGGCGACGACGGTGATGGCGCCCTTGCCGGCGACGTTGAACAAGCCGGCGGTGAAGGCGGTGACGCCGAAGTCGATGTCTCCGGCGGCGGCGGCAACGGCCACGGGCTGCGCGGCGTCGAAGAATTTCAGCTCGGCGTCGAGGCCGTGGTCCTTGAAGTAGCCCTTGTCGAAGGCGATGAAGACCGGGGCGGACGACGACAGCTTGAGAACGCCGATGCGGATTTTGGTCGCCTCGGCCGCGGCGGCGGGGCGGCCGATCGCCGCGGCCATGGCCATCGCGCCTGATGCGGCCAGGAAGGTTCGGCGCTGCGTCGCTGTCATTCTGGTAATCCCCTCGGTCGGTGCGTCGTTGCCGCGCGCTTATGGCGCGGGTGGTGGGCACTGTCACTGTCCGGGGGCGCGGCACAGGGTTGCCGCGCTGGGGGCGCCGTGCGGCGCGGTCGTCAGACCAACCCGCGGAAAGATTGACCGATGCGGTGCGGCCGCGACATGGCCGCGCCGCCGCGCCATTCTGTCATTGCAAGCTGGCCACCGGCCGGCGGCGGCCGACCCGCCCTGGATGAAACGCGGATCTCCTGTCATTGCGAAGCCGCTTGGCCGAAGCAATCTCCGGGGGGATTGCTTCGGCCAAGCGGCCTCGCAATGACAGAATGGCGCCGTTTCATCCAGGGCGGGTCGCCACGCACGCCAGTGGCCAGCGCGATGGACGGGCGGTCAGTGCAGCCGGATCACCGCCGGGTTGATCAGATAGAACGCCACGCCCAGAACGATCAGATACGCCAGCAGCACCAGCGTCCAGCCGAAATTGTGCCGGATCACCTCGCCTTCGTTGCGCACGAACCGGCTGGTGGAGACCCCCACGCTCGCGGTCTGCGGCGCGATCGGCTTGCCGATCTCCGAGCCGACCGAGTTCAGCGTCGGCAGCAGCAGCGGCGGGAACCCAAGCTGCACGCCGACCAGTGCCTGGAACTTGCCGAACATCGCGTTGGTGGAGGTGTTCGATCCGGACAGCGCCACGCCGATGAAGCCGAGCAGCGGCGAGACGACGATGAACCAGACGCCGAGGTAGGAGAATCCCTTGGCCAGCGACGAAGCCATGCCGGAGTAGTTGAACACGAACGCCAACCCAAAGATGAAGAAGCCCACCAGCAGCGCGCCCCACATCTGGTGGAACGTCTTGCGGAAGATGGCGCCGACCTGTGCCGGCTGCAGCTTGCCGGCCAACCCCAGCAGTGCTGCGATGATCAGCCACGATGCCAGGATGGCGCTGCCGCCGACCCAGGGGGCGAACTTGAACGCGGCGGTGATCGTGGTCTTCGTCTCCGGCGCCAGCGCCTGCACTTGCGCCGAGTACCAGCCGACCGCCGGCAGGCTGGACCAGGGCCCGGTCCACAGCGCGACGACCACGACCAGCACGGCGAACGGCATCCAGGCGAGCAGCACCTCGGCCGTGGTCAGGCCGTGCTCGTGGGCACGCTCCGCGGCGAGCGCCTCGGCACTGACGGGTATGCCGCCGTGGCCGAGGATGCGCGCCGGACGCCACACTTTCAGCAGCAGCAGCAAGGCGCAGAAGCAGACGATGGAGCCGGTGATGTCCGGCAGGTATGGCCCGAAGAAATACGCCACGGGCCACTGCCCGAGGATGTAGCCGGCCGACCCGACCACCGCGAGCGGCCAGCCGTCGCGGAAGCCCTGCCGGCCGGACACCAGATAGATCAACACCCAGGGCGGCAGCAAAGCGAGCACCGCGACCACGGTGCCGACCGATCCCGACAGCGCCAGCAACGGGTATCCGGTGACCGCCGCCAGGGCGATGATCGGCGCGCCGAGTGCGCCGTAGGACACGGGTGCGTTGTTGGCGATGGCGGCGACGCGGATGGCGTCGAGATCCGACAGGCCGAGCGTGATCAGGATCGGTGCGACGACCGCCCAGGGATAGCCGAAGCCGACCAGGCCCTCCAGCAGCGCGCCGAATGCCCAGGCGAACAGCATGGTCTGCACGCGGATGTCGAGCGTGCCCTGGGCGACGAGCCAGCGGCGGAAGTTCTCGAACATGCCGCTGGCGTTGAGAGTGTTGAACAACACCAGGCCCCAGAAGGTGATCCAGTCGACGTTCCAGATGCCGGTGGCGGAGCCGTAGAGGTAGGCTCGGATGCCGGTGTCGAGCGGCATGTGCCAGACCCAGGCTGCGAGCGCGAACGTGACGATCGAGCCGATCAGCACCGCGAGCCAGGCGGAGACGCGGAAAACGGCGAGCAATACCAGGAGAAGAACGACCGGGATCAGGGCGACCAGGCAGGTCAGCCCGAGGTTGCCGAGCGGATCGACGATTTGGGTAAACATGAGTCTGCGCCTTGTCTGCTTTTTCTGGACGATGGCGCTTGGTAACGATGCCAGAAGATTTGGCGTTGATCTGGATCAACGGGTCCGTGTCATTGCGAGTTGGCCACCGGCCGGCGGCGGCCCCGCGACTGGATGAAACAGCGTCGGCGGCCTGAAGTAGGTTCCCCCCTCCCCTTGAGGGAGGGGTTGGGGGAGGGGTGCGTACATCCACCGACCGCGGGGTGTACGCACCCCTCCCCCAACCCCTCCCTCAAGGGGAGGGGGGAACCTTGTTTCTTGCGAGGCCGCATGGCCGAAGCAATCCCGTTCGTGACGAGCCGCCGGCAGCTCGTCACGAACGGGATTGCTCCGGCCAAAGCGGCCTCGCAATGATAGCAGTCGCGATAGTCCCGCTTTTTGCAATGACACGCGGCCTGTTACCCTGCCGCCCGCAATGCCGCGGCCAGGCGCCGGGCCGCGTCTCCGGCCACCGACACCGGCGTGCCGGCGAAGCCCAGCACCAGCCCGGTCATGCGTGGGGGGCCGGCGTAGTAGGCGCGCAGCGGTACCACGGCTAATCCCCGGTCGCGGCAGGCGCGTAGCGCGGCGGCTTCGTCCATGCCGTCGGGCAGGCGTGCCACCATGTGCAGTCCGCCCGGCGCGGCGATCGGCCGCAAGGTCGGGGCGTGACGGGCCAGCGCCGCCAGCACCGCCACGCGGCGCCTCGCGTACTCCGTGCGCATGCGGCGGATGTGCGGGGCGAGCAATCCCTCGCGCATGAATTCCGCCAGGATCGCCTGGTTGAGCGCGTCGGTGCCGCGGTCCAGCAGCGTGCGGGCGCGCACGAACGCCCCGGCCAGCGGCGCCGGCACCACCGCGAATCCCAGCCGCAATGCCGGCATCAACGTCTTGCTGAAGGTGCCGCAGTAGATCACCCGTCCGGCCCGGTCCAAGGTTGCCAGCGGCGGCAGGGGGTGGCCCTCCCAGCGGAACTCCGAGTCGCAGTCGTCCTCCAGCACCCAGGCGTTGGCGCGATTGGCCCATTCCAGCAGTGCGAGGCGGCGGCCGATCGGCAGCGCGCCGCCCAGCGGCGTGGCGTGCGACGGCGCGGTCAGCACCAGGCGCGCGTCCGGCGCGAGGCGGATGCCGGCGGTGACGTCCAGGCCGTCCGCATCGCTCGGCACCGGTACGGGAACGGCACCGGCGGCGATCAGCGCGCCGCGGCCGGCAATGTAGCCCGGGTCCTCCACCCAGGCGGTGTCGCCGGGATCGAGCAGCAGCTCGGCGGCGATGCGCAGCGCCTGCTGGGTGCCGGCGGTGACGACGATGCAGTCGGGGTCGGCGATCAGGCCCCGGGTAGCGGCCAGGTGCGCGGCAATCTGGGCGCGCAAAAGCTGCAGACCCTGGGGCGGCGGATAGCCGGCACACTCGGCCGGCATGGTTTTCAGCACGCGCGTGGCGCAGCGGGCCCAGGCGTGCAGCGGAAACAGGTCGGGCGCGGGCAGGCCGCCGGCGAGCACGCTGCCGAGCGGCGTGTCGCGGGCGCCGGCGGTGGCGGGGATTTGCGCCAGCCCCGCGCCGCGGCGGGACAGCGCGTGGGCGGCGATCTGCGGCGGTGCGGCGGGGAGGGGGGCGGCATCGGGCAGGTCCGGCGCGACGTAGGTGCCGCTGCCGGTGCGGGCGCGGACATAGCCCTCCGCCGCCAGCCGTTCATAGGCGAGCACCACGGTCTGCCGGGCGACGCCGAGTTCGCTGGCGAGGGCGCGCGTCGGCGGCAGGCGCGCGCCGGAGGGCAGCGCGCCGGTCAGGATGCCCTGGCGGAGGCGGTCGAACACCGCCTGCTGGCGTGTTTGGTCTGGTGCTAACATGGCTGACCACGACACTAGGCCGGTCCAATCCCCCAGGCCAGAGTGCATGCTCCACTGCGCGCGTGCCGCTGCATTGCCGCATCGGCATGGTCAATGCCTGGAATGAGGCCGTGATGACGGGAGGCGGGATCGCCGGAGCTCTGAAGCACCCGATCAACAAGGAGCCAGAGCAGGAGAAGTGGGCAGTTGTGCGCTGATCCTGGTCTGGCGCGGCGCGGGATCAGCCTTTGCGGCGTCGCGAGCGGCGCACGCCAAGTCCGATCAGTCCCACGCCCAGCAGAACCAGCGAGGACGGCTCCGGCACGATCGAACTGGCCAGTGACGTATCGTTGGCGAACTGCCAGTTCAGGATGGCATGCTGCTCGTAGCCCGATGCATCGCCTGCGGTGAAGCCGACATAGGCGGTGTCCGTGCCCAGGATGCTGTCGAGGTCGATTGGATAGGACGCAATGACCGTATCCGGGCCCGATTCAGCCGGATCCGACATCTGCACTGACAAGGCGCTGCCGCTGTAGCCGATTGTCACCGTCCACACATCGCCGTTGGAAAGGCAGCCGGGGCGGTTATAGTTGTTAGGGCTGCTCCCGAAATCGCAGGTCTGCTGCCCGTAAACGTTGGCCAGGTCCTGATCGCTATCCGACGAACCGTCGGTCACGTGGCCGTCGATGTCGATCGCCACATGGTTGCTGCTGTCACCGTCGTCGCTGCCGTTGTCGTATGTGTCGAATTCGACGGCGACGCTGTTGGGGACACCCTGATAGCCGAGGCCCTGTCCGGACGAACCCAGCCCGGAGGAACCGGCCGCCAGCACGAAGGTGAAGCCGTCCGCCGGCGCAGTGCCGCCGGCCTGGCTGATCTGGAACTGGAAGGTGGTGCTGAACGTGTCGCTGCCGCCGAGCGTGACGGTGGAGGTGCTGTACGCGGCACCCGTCTCTCCGCCGTTGCCGTCAGTGAGGGCCAATTGGTTGGCGCTGATGGCGGCACTGCCAACCAGGGTCAGGCCGGCGGAGCTGGTGAAAGTTGCGTAGTCCTCGACGACACCGGCACTGGCCGGACATGTCGATGCTCCGGCAAGCAGCGCGACGGCGGCGGAGGCGAGCCACAGTTTCCGCATTTGATCAATCTCCCGGCGGAGCGCAATGCATTCGAGTGGCGTTACGCAATTTTCGGGCCAGCGTTTAACAGCCTAGAATCACGCGGCTTTTTTTGTGACCACTGACCGACTGTAAAGTTCTCCGACATAACCCTGACGCGCGCAGCGGCATGACGACGTTGCGTTGCGGACCCCGGCTCCCTTTCGATCAGGACAGATCGATTGCGAAGCGCTTCAGGTCTTCAAGCGTGCACCATTTCAGCGCGCCGGCTTCGGTGGCGCGCAGCACGACGCGCGGCGCCTGGCCGGCCTCCAGCGCCTCCTGCCAGCGCGGAGCGCAGAGGCACCAGCGGTCGCCGGCTTTCAGGCCTTCGAAGCCGAATTCCGGGTGCGGCGTGGACAGGTCGTTGCCGGTGCGCTTGCTGAACGCGAGGAATTCGTCGGTCATGACAGCGCAGACCGTGTGGCTGCCGGCATCCTCGGGCGCGGTGTCGCAGCAGCCATTGCGGAAAAAGCCGGTCAGCGGGCGGACGGAGCAACTTTCCAGTACGCCGCCAAGCACGTTGCGCGAGGATCTGCGGCCGGGGCGTCCTCCGCCGGCTTCATCGAAAGGCATGGCGTCCTCCCTGGGCTGTGCGTTTGGATCGTAGTGCGGATCCGCTGCCAGTGCGAGTTGCGTTCCCTGCTGTCCTGAGGGGGCACGTTCCCTGCTGTCATTGCGGCGCGCGCAGCTTCTGTCATTGCGAGGCGCGCAGCTTCTGTCATTGCGAGGCGCGTAGCGCCGAAGCAATCTCGTGCCTGACGAGCGTTCCTCGGGTCATGACGAACGGGATTGCTCCGCCGCTATGCGCCTCGCGATGACAGAAGAGCTACGCGCCTAACAAGAAACAAGGTCCCCCCTCCCCTTGAGGGAGGGGTTGGGGGAGGGGTGCGTACATCCGCGGTCGGTGGATGTACGCACCCCACCCCCAACCCCTCCCTCAAGGGGAGGGGGGAACCAACGTCGGGCCGCCTACCCCGTTTCCTCCAGTCGGGGGTTGGCCGAAGGCTGGTGATCATCTCGCGATGACAGAAGCTGGCGCGCTGCGCCGTGAGTAACGGGAGAAAACTGCCATGCGGCCGCAACTGCGCGTCGGGCTGGTCTATGATTTCCGCAACACGCCGGACACCGGCATGGACAATCCCAGCCTGTATGCCGCGATCATCGACCAGGTAGCGTGGCTGGATGGGATCGGCCTCGATCTGGTGTGGTTCACCGAACACCATTTCCTCGACGACGGTTACCTGCCGTCGTGGATTCCCATCGCTGGCGCGCTGGCGGCACGCACCAAACACGCGCGTTTCTCCTGCGACGTCTGCCTGCTGCCATTCAACCACCCGGTGCGGCTGGCGGAAGACCTGGCGGTGCTGGACAACATCAGCGGCGGTCGCATCGAGCTCGGTGTCGGCATGGGCTATGCGCCGCACGAATTCCGCGGCTTCGGCCTGCCGGTATCGCGCCGCGTGTCGCTGACCGACGAGGGCATCGCCGTGCTGCAGCACTGCTTCGCCGGCGAGCGCTTCAGCTTTTCCGGCAAGCGCTACGAATTCGCCGATGTGTGGATCCGCCCCGGTTACGTGCAGTCGGGCGGGCCTCCGCTGTGGATCGCAGCGATGTCGGAGGCAGGTGCCCGCCGCGCCGCGCGGTTCGACACCAACCTGCTGCCGCAGGGCGCGCGTTCCATGGCGCTCGATCCGTGGCGGGCGGAGCTTGCGGCGACCGGGCGCGATCCGGAGGCGAAGCGCGTCGGCATCATTCGGTCTTGCCTGGTGACCGACGACCGCGAGCGCGACTGGCCGTCGGTTCGCGCGGCGGAGCGTTACCGGGTCAGCACCTACGCCCGGTTCCAGCAGGAGATCGGCGGCGGGGCGAGCGCCGGCGGCGTGCGCGCCAATTCGGAGGAGGCGCGGATTCCGCAGACCTGGGTGGTCGGCGACGTGGCGCATTGCGTGGCCGAGCTGGCGGCGTTCGTGCGCGAGTTCGGCATCACCGACCTGGTCAGTTGGGCGGTACCGCCGGGGCTGCGGCCTGAGCAGATGAATGGAAGTCTGGAGCGGTTTTTTCGCGAGATGGTGCCGCGGTTGAAGCGAGAGGTGGAGGCGGGGTGAGATGGTTGCGCACCTCGTCGCGCCTCACGTCGCCGCGCGTCCGTGGGACGTCATTCCGGCGGTTTGAAGCGGTGCATCGTGCCTCCGGATACCCAGAGCGAACCGAAGGCAAAACGGATGGAAGAAGCTTCGCCGCTGCCGTCGATCGTGAATTTGCCTCGGACCGTGTTTGTCCGCGCGTCTATCTGGATGATCGGCACGGCATGTGTGACGACCCACACGAACCCTCCACCGACGTCGATGGTGCCAGCGCCGGCGGTGCCGGTTTCAACGGTCGCGACCACCTTGCCGGATTTGCCATCGATTCGTTGAACGGTACCGTCACCTTCATTAGAACACCCACAGTGAGTCTTCCCCGGCGGCCAGCATCCGGTCGAGCTCGGTCCGCGTGATGTTCGACACGACACCGCTCGGGACACCCTCGCCGACGCGGTCCTGCAGCCCGAACGGATCGTTCGCGGGATCTTCGAAGCTGTCGCCCCAGATATGCTGGCCGGTGGCGGCATCGACCAACCCGACGATTACGCGCACGCGCTCATCACGCTGCGTCAGTCGGCCGAGCAAGCAATACGCGCTGCCGGCATTCTGGGTTACCGGTTGCCGTGGACTCAGCGTCTGCGCGCGCGACGGATGGACCAGGGACACCGTGGCGGTCCGCATGCGGGACAGCGTCGCGGCCGACCGCCGGTCTATGCCCCCCCCCGCGCGGGCTGGCTTCTATCTGATTACCGTCCGGTTATCCGGTCGGCGCCCATTTCGCGGGTGGGGAGACTAATTTGCTGACCAACCCGGGCATGATAGGTTTCGTTTGAGGAAGATCAGTGGTGTCACATGGCGCGCCAGGCAGCATTCCCAGATCATTCGCCGTCGCAGCATCCAACCGGCACGCCAGGGTCGCCTGATCGCAACCTGTCCTCGGAACAACCTTATCCAGCCGGTAGCGGCGCCAGACGTTGGGCGGTATTGTTCAAGACCCATTTCTGGGACGACTTCGTTGCTCGCCGATTTGAGGCGCTGAAGTCGAAATGCCCTGCCTCCGACATCTGGATCTACGTGGACGAGACAAGTGGGTTAGCCGGCGAGATTCCTCATGACAAGGTTTTCCGCACGCGTGACAGCGACATGTATGCCCTCGGATTTCCGCGACAGCCGGTCTATAATATCAACTGGTATAATGTGGATTATCCTCTGCTCGCTTTCCACGAATCGCACGCCGAGTACGCGTTCTACATCATGGTTGAATTCGACGCGGCCGTGCTGCTTGATCTCGACAATCTGGCCGTGGAAGCGTTGAGCCGCGGGATCGATCTCATCGCGTTCCCCTCCAGTCAGCCGGTTGCAGAATGGTCCTGGAGCAGGACGCTGGTGGCATTATGGCCGCTCGACCAGATTCGGAGCCAGCTGCTCTGCGTCGCGGGGTTATCGGAACGCGCGGTTGCCCATCTCATGACGACGCGCCGTGAACATGCGGCGCGTGACGCTCGCGGGGAACTGCAATACTGGCCATTTTCCGAAGGGTTGGTTCCGACCGCGCTGCACGCAGCGGGATTCAAGCTTGAAAGCCTGACGTCGTTCGGCGCAACCGATTACTATGACTGGTGGCCGCCCTATCACGAGAGTGAACTGGGTGATGTGCCGGAACCGGCGTTCATGCATCCCGTGCTATGCGGTGAACGATATGTGAGGTCTTTGCTTCAATTTGAGAACCTGGCGGAGGTCTGGCTGACCGAATCGCAATCGCCACTCACTCTGAAAGTGAATCTCGAGCCACCTGCCGTTGTTGTTCCGGCACTGATCGAAGCACTTGTCAGGGACGGGAATTGGGTGGGGCTGACGACGCTCCGTCAGGCCATCGACGATCGCGGTTGGCATAACCCTGATTTTTCCAGGGCGATCGACGCGGCGCTGGAAGCGCATCGTCCTGCGCCTTGAATCCAGGACGACCGAAAACGTGATGCCAGGATGAGACGGTAGGCACCGCCAGTTCAGTTCATCAGGCGACAGCCCTACCCACACCGTTTCATTCTGACTGAGGTTGTCGGGGCGTCGGGCCCGCACCGGGACCGGGGGAATGTCGTCCCCCGGCCATGCTGTTCCCTTATGCTCGCGCCATCAGCCGCTCCAATCGCCGGTCATGACCGGCCAGCACCACCGCGATCGCGGTGATCAGCGGCCCGATCGCCAGGCACAGCAGCCCGATATCCGCGCTGCCGGTCGCGTCCTTCACCAGCCCATAGATCGACGGGCCGGCCCAGCCGCCCAGGTTCCCCACCGCGTTGATCATCGCCAGTCCGCCCGCCGCGGCCACGCCGGTCAGCATGGCGCTCGGCAGCGACCAGAAGGTCGGCACCAGCGACTGCTGGCCCATCATGGCAATGCACAGCGCGATCATCGTGACGACCGGATGGCCGGTGCCGATCAGCACGCAGGCCGCCAGTCCGCCCGCGGCCACCAACGCGGCGCCCGCGACGTGCCAGGTGCGCTCGCCGTGCAGGTCCGAATGGTAGCCCCAGTAGATCATCGCCACGAACGCACACAGATAGGGCAGCGCGCTGACCAGGCCGATCGAGCCGGTCGGCACGCCCAGTCCCTTGACGATCAGCGGCAGGAAAAACACCAGCCCGTAGCTTGATCCGTTCTGCCCGACATAGGCGATCGTCAGCAGCCACAGCTTCGGATTGCTGAATGCCTGGCCGAGCGAATACTTGTGCACCGACTCCTTCTGCGCTTGCTCGGAGTCCAGCCGGTCCTGCAGCCAGGTACGCTGCGTCGGCGTCAGCCATGCCGCATCGTGTGGCCGGTCGGTCAGCAGTTTCCAGGTGACGAAGCACATGATGATCGGCGGCAGACCCTCCATGATGAACAGCCACTGCCAGCCTTGCAGGCCCATCCAGCCTTGCAACATCAGCAGCAATCCGCCGATCGGCGGCCCGATGAACAGTGAGATGACGCTGGCTGACTGGAAAATGCCCATCATGCGGGTGCGGTAGTACGACGGGAACCACCAGGTCATGTACAGCAGCACGCCGGGGTAGAAGCCCGCTTCTGCCAGTCCGAGCAACACCCGATTGATGTAGAAGCTCGGCACGTTCCAGACGAATCCGGTCAGGGCGGCGATGATGCCCCAGGTGAACAGGATGCGGGCGATCCAGCGCCGCGCTCCCAGCTTGTTAAGGATCAGGTTGCTGGGAATTTCGGCCAGGAAGTAACCCAGGAAGAACAGGCCGGCGCCGAAGCCGAATACCGCGTTGGTGAAGCCAAGGTATTTCACCATCGTGGTCGCGGCCATGCCGACATTCGACCGGTCCAGGTAGGCGCAGAAATAGCCAAGCATGAGCAGCGGCATCAGCCGCCAGGTCACGCGTTTGATGATTTCTCGCTCGATCGGCTCGATGCCGTGCAGGGTCGTCGTGCTGACGCTTGCATCCATGGTCGTTTTCCTCCTGGTCAGTCCTCGCTGTCCCTCGCGAGGAACGGCAGCGAGGGGATTTCGGCGATTACGCCGGCTGCCCCGGATCGTTCCATGATCCAGATCAATTGGGAGGGACGACAACGGACGCCCGGCCCGGGGCCGCGTTGCCACAAACCGTCATGGCCGCGCCAACCGTCATGGCCGGGCCTGACCTGGCGATCGGCGCACCGGTGGTCGTAGCGAAGATGGCCGGGTCAGGCCCGGCCAGGAATCACCCCGTCTGGCAGCAGGTATCCGCCAGCCAGTGGGTCAGCACGGCGGTGCCGGCGAGGAAATCCTCCAGGGTCATCGCCTCGCGCGGATTGTGGCTGCCGTTCTCGTTGCGCACGAAGATCATGCCCATCGGCACGCCGCATGCCGCGAACGCCGCGGCGTCGTGCGAGGCCGGGCTGCCCAGTTCCAGCACCGGCGTGCCCAGCGCCGCGGCACCTGCCTCCAGCGCCGCCTTGATCGCCGGATCGACCGGCCCGACCGACGCGCGCGCCTTCGCGCCGCGATGGAAGCGCACGCCCCGGCGTTGTTCGATGCCGGCGATCAGCGCATCGACCTGACGGTCCAGCTCCGCCAGCACGGCTGCGTCGTAGGCGCGCACGTCCAGGCTGAAATGGAAGGCGCCGGGCACGATGGTCAGGCCGTGCGCCGCCGCGTCGGTGTGGAAGCGGCCGAGCGTCGCGGCCATCGGCACGCCCCGCGCTTCATGCTCCTCCCAGATGCGGTCCAGCCCCATCGCGAACTCGGCGCCGGCGATCGCTGCATCACGGCGGAAGCGGCGTGGCAGGCCGACATGGTCGGTGCTGCCTTCGATCAGCGCGTCGGCATAGCGGAAATTGCCGGGGATACCCGTGCAGATCCCCACCGGCTTCCCGGCCTCCACCAAGCTCGGCGCTTGTTCGATGTGCAGCTCCAGATAGGCCGCGATCCCACGCGGATCGAGGAACCGGTCGCCGGCGCGCAGCGCGTCCGGATCGCCGCCGCATTCGGCGATGTGATCCGCCAGCGTGCGGCCGGTATCGATGCGGCGCACGTCCAGCGCGCCGTCCGGCAGCGTGCCCAGCGCGCCGCGGCTGCCGATATAGGAGACCTGGAACCAGATGCTCTCCTCGGCACGGATGCCCATCACGGTGACGTCGCAGCCGGGCCGCAAGCCCAGGCGCTGCAGCGCGGCCAGCGCCACGAGGCCGGCCACCACTCCCGCGGCGCCATCGAAATTGCCGCCATGCGGCACGGAGTCGAGGTGCGAGCCGATGATGACGCGCGGCGCGGCGCGGTCGCGGCCCGGCCGGGTGAGATAAAGGTTGGCGGCCGCGTCGGTTTCCCGCGCCAGCCCCAGCCGCTCGCCTGCCGCGGCGATCGTCTGGTGCGCCCGCTGCTCGCCCGGGCCGTACGGATCGCGGCTGACGCCGGGCTCGTCCAGGCCGTCCTGACGGAGCCGCCGGAACACGGCGGCGGCAAAGTCAGCTTGCGCAAAGACTGCGTCGGCGATGGACGGCATGGCGGCCTCTCATTCGGAAGCGCGAAGGATGCCGCGAACGGCGAGTGGGGGGTAGGTGGGACGGGGACGCGACAGCGGGTACGCGCGGCAAACGATGTGACCATACACGGCGTCGATCAACGCATGATGTTCAGTCGCACGCGCCACGCGCCAGGATCGGACCAGAGCGGATGGCCGCCGCGAACTGCCCCGGCGTGATGCCGTATGAGCGCTTGAAATGCCTGGTGAGGGCGCTCTGATCATAGAAGCCGCTGGCGGTCGCGGCCTCCGCAAGCGAGACTCCTTGCTTCAATTGTTGACGCGCTGCGTTCAGCCGTAGCTGCACCAGATAAGAATGAGGCGTGAGACCGGTGGCATGGCGAAACAGCCCGATGAGTTGAAAAACCGTAAGCCCGGCTGTTTTGGCCAGATCCATGAGCCGGATGCTGTCCCGAAATTCCTGGTGCATGAGCTCAAGGACCTGATGGAGATGGCGGCGATCCGTCGGAACCGTTTCGACGCGTCCCTGGCCGGCGCCATGTCTCACGAACAATCGTCCAAAAGTCGAAATCAGCAGCTCCAGGTCCCGAAATTCATCGCGCGCATCGGACAGCGCGCGATGCAGGGAAAGAAAGTCCTTGCGAAGTTCTGCGTCGTCGATGGCACTCCTCACGAAGTGCGGCTGATGAACCATGCCGACCTGTCGCCGCACCTCGGAAAGGGCAGGCTCCGCCAGATAGAGGGATCGATACATCCAGCGCCGGCTGCGGCCCATCCACGCGGCCTGGGCCACCGCCGGATTCGACACGAACAGCAACGCCGGTCGAGCTTCGAATGTTTGTATGCCGCTCCTGATGATGGCTCCGCCGTGCTCTGTCATGGCGATGACCAGGCCGTCATGGCTGTGTGGCGCGTACTCATGTGTCGAGAAATCCGCGTGCAGCAGGCTGAGCCCGGCAAGTCCCCGGTCGCTCCAATAGCGGCTGGCGTTCCGACGATCCGAACGGGGCATGGGTCACCTCCGTACTCGCCGCCAATCAGGCGGCGTGCAATTTTGACCAATCCAGGTCTCGACAGGCCGATTAACCATAGTCCGAGGCTCAACGGTAATGGAGAAACCAATGATTGCGAGGGTCTGGCGGGGATGGGCGGCGACGCCCGAGGCTGCGAACCTGTACCAGGAGTTCCTGCGCTCCACGTTTCTGCCGTCGGCCCACACGATCGGGGGATACGGCGGTGCTGAGGTCCTGCGCCGTAGCGTGGGCGACGAGCTCGAGTTCATGACCATCACGCGCTTTGAATCGCTCGATGCGATCCGCCGCTTTGCGGGCGAGGACTGTGAGGTCGCCCATGTCGCCCCGCGGGGACGTGAGTTGCTGGCGCGCTTCGACGCTCGGTGTCTGCACTACGAGTTGGTCGTGGAAGACAAGCCGAGATTTTGAGCGTGATGCCAACGTGCCGAATGGGCGCCTCTCGGGGGCCCGGCGAACAGTGGCATGCGAGTTGCTGCATGCGAGTTGCCCACCGGCCTTCGGCCGACCCGCGACTGGACGAAACGGCGTCGGCGGCCTGACGTAGGTTCCCCCCTCCCCTTGAGGGAGGGGTTGGGGGAGGGGTGCGTACATCCGCGGTCGGTGGATGTGCGCACCCCTCCCCCAACTCCTCCCTCAAGGGGAGGGGGGAACCTCGGCCTCGGCCGGCTACCCGGAGAACGGCAGGTCCGGATCGGTCAGCTCATCCGGCACGGCGAACGCCCGCAGCGACGGAATGTCGTGCAGGATCACGCGGGACCCATGCGTCTCCACCCCCACGCTGCGCAGCGCGGCGAACGCACGCGACAGGTTCTCCTGCCGGCAGCCGAGGCGGGCAGCGAGCAGCCGCTTGTCGAATGGCAGGCGGAAGCGGGCGGTGGTGGCCTCGGGGTCCTCGGCCATGGCCAGCAGGTAGCAGCCCAGGCGCTGCGCCGCGGTGCGCAGCTTGAGGTCCTGCACCTGGCGAACCAGCGAACGGAAATTCACCGCCTCCGCGTGCAGCAGTGCGTTGGCCAGTCCGACCTCCCGCGCCAGCAGCCCATGCAGTCCGTCGGCGTCGATCAGGATGACGCGCGCGGGGGAGATGGTGCGCGCGGTCATCAGGTAGGGCAGGCGGGTCAGCACGGTGGCCAGCACAAAATATCCGGGCGGGCGCACCACTTCGACCACCGCGCCGGAACCGTCCGGCGCGTTGCCCCACAGCGCCACCTGGCCTTCCAGGAGTATGTGGAGATGGGTGGGCGCACTGCCCTGGCGGCACAGCTCGTGGTTCTCCGGCAGACGCACCTCGCGGCTGATGTCGGCGAGGGCGGTGAGCAGGCGATCGTCGAGCGCCTCGAACAGCGGCGTCAGGCGCAACAGGTCCGATACCGGCGAACCGGCTTCAGCTCCAATCGTGGGCACCCTGACCAGGTCTGCGGCTGAGGCGGGCATTTTGACTCGACCCCTTGTTACATTGAACCAAACGCCTGCATAGCCGCCTGCCTTGATCTGGATCAAGTGGATGCAGCGGGCCTTTTCATAAATAGTCGTTCATAATGGTCCTGCGGGCCGGCGTCCGCGACCGTGGCAGGAGGAATGTCCAGAAATGTCCGCACATGCTCCGCGCGCCGCCGAATTGCGGCGGCAGCAGATCTCCAGCGACCGCATCGGCGCACCGAGCGGCCACTTCTCCCAGGCGATCGCCGCCGATGCGCGCGGCCGGCTGGTGTTCATCTCCGGCATGACGTCGAAGCGGGCGGACGGCAGCGTCGCCGGAGTCGGCGACATCGAGGCGCAGACGCGGCAGATGTGCGAGAACGTCAAGGCGGCGGTGGAGGCGGCCGGCGGTACCATGGCGGATATCTGCCGCGTCGATGTGTATGTGAAGGACATGGCGGACTTCGATGCGATCCACCGTGTGCGGCGCGAGTATTTCCCCGCGCCGCCGCCCGCCTCGACGATGGTTCAGGTCAGCGGCTTCACGCATCGGGACTACCTGATTGAGATGAATGCGATCGCGGTGGTTGGGTAGGCCGTCGCTGCGGGGCGCGCGCGCCGCGTTGACAGATCCTCGTGGCAGCGCGGAACCTGCGGCAATTGCATCAGGAGGAACGTCGCGATGCCGGACAGGACTGTCTCGCCGCTCGCCGCTTACATCTCGCATCTCGAGCGCGGCGAGCTCGGCTACCAGTTCAGCCCGTCGGCGAACATGGCGGTGTTTTATCCGCGCGTGATCAGCCCGAAGACGGGACACGCCGATCTGGAATGGCGGGTCAGCAAGGGCCTGGGCACCGTGCACGCCACCACCGTGGTGCATCAGCAGCAGGGAACGCCGTACAACGTCGCGCTGATCGACCTGGACGAAGGTTTCCGCATGATGAGCCGGGTCGAGGACATCGCGCCGACCGCGGTGAAGATCGGCATGCGGGTGAAGTTCCGTGTGCATCCGGCGGAGGGCGACGAATCGCCCTATCCCGTCTTTTCTCCGGCGGAGGGCGTGTGATGCCGCAGCGAGGCAGCGTCGCCATCGTTGGCGCGGCGGAATCCGATCTCGGCGCGGTGGCCGCGCTGATGAGTCCGATCGACCTGATGGCGCAGGGCGTGCACCGCGCGCTGGAGGATGCCGGGCTGGGCCTGGCCGATGTCGATGGCATTTTCTGTGCGTGCACGCAGGCGCGCACGTCGGCGATGTCGCTGGTGGAGTATCTCGGCCTGCCGGATGCGTACACCGATTCGACGATCGTCGGCGGTTCGTCGTTCGAGATCCACGTGGCGCACGCGCACGCCGCGCTGGAAGCCGGGCTATGCAGGATCGCGGTGGTTGCTTACGGCAGCACGCAACGCACCGTCGGGCGGCGCCAGGCGAGCGTGCGCGAATACAATCCGTATGAAACGCCGTTCCGTCCGTTTATGCCCGCGACCGCCTATGCGATGGCGGCATCGCGGCACATGCACGAATTTGGCACCACGCGCGAGCAACTCGCGGAAGTCGCGGTGGCGGCGCGCGAATGGGCGCTGTTGAATCCCGCGGCGTGGGAGAAGAAGCCGCTGACCATCGCGGATGTGCTGAACGCGCGGCCGATCTGCGATCCGTTCACCGTGCGCGACATCTGCCTGGTCACCGACGGCGGCGGCGCGATCGTCATGACGAAGGGCGAGCGTGCGCGCGACATGAGGAAGCCGCCGGTGCCGGTGCTGGGATGGGGGCAGTCGATCACCCACGCGTCGATCACGTCGATGCCGGACCTGACCCATACCGGCGCCGTTGCGTCGGGCGCGCAGGCCTATGCGATGGCAGGCGTGCAGCCGTCCGACATCGACGTGCTCGCGCTGTATGACGCGTTCACCATCAACACCATCTTGTTCCTGGAGGACCTCGGATTCTGCAAGAAAGGCGAGGGCGGCCCCTTCGTGCAGGACGGCCGCATCGGGCCGACTGGCGACCTGGCGGTGAACACCAACGGCGGCGGGCTGTCGTACTGCCATCCCGGCATGTACGGCTTGTTCCTGCTGATCGAGGCGGTGCGGCAGTTGCGCGCCGAGTGCGGTCCGCGGCAGGTGGCGGCAGCGGATACCGCATTGGTGCACGGCAATGGCGGCGTGCTGTCCGCACAGGCCACGGTGATTTTGGGGACGCAGGCGACGGTGTAGCGGGGACTGCTCCGCTCCTCGCTATGGCAGATGGCGCGCTGGATCGCCGATCCTGCGTGCTGCAACGAGGGAGGATTTGCTCGCATGAGCGAAGCACCACGCGTCGCGCTCTACGCGAATGTCGGCGCCGAGCTGACACATTACGACGTTGATGTCGCCGCTTGCACATTGACGCGGCGCGGCGCGGTGACGTTGCCGGCGAACGTGCAATACGCCTGGCCGCATGCGTCGCGGCGGTTCCTGTATGTCGCGTCGAGCGACACTGCGCCCGGCACCGGACCGGCCGGCACGCAGCACCACGTGTCGGCGTTCCGCATCGAGCTCGGTAGCGGTGCGCTGACGCCACATGGTACGCCGATTCTTTTGCCGCATCGGCCGGTGCACATGGCGACCGACATTCCCTCAGAGCACGTGCTTGTTGCGTTCAACAATCCATCGGGAATTCGCGTGTATCGCATCCACACCGATGCGACGCTGGGGGCGGAGGTGCCACAGCCGGCCCCGATCGATCCCGGCATCTTCGGCCACCAGGTGCGCGCAACACCGGACAATCGGCAGGTCATCCTGCTGACGCGCGGGTTCGATGCCGAAGCGGGCAAACCGGAGCAACCGGGCGCGTTGAAGGTGTTCGATTACCGTGCCGGCGAGCTGGGCAACGAAGTGTCGATCGCACCGGACGGCGGTTATGGATTCGGCCCGCGGCACCTGGATTTCCATCCGACCCAGCCGTGGGTCTATGTGTCGCTGGAGCGGCAGAACGCACTGGACATGTTTACGCTGAACGGCGGCAGGCTGTCGGCGGCGCCGACATTTCACAAGACCTCACTGGCGGCGCCCCGGGTGCCCGGCGTGCGGCAGCTCGTCGGCACGGTGCACGTGCATTCGAATGGCGGGTTCGTCTATGTCGCCAATCGTGCGAGCGATACGGTGACGTTGGATGGGCGGCGCGTGTTTGCAGGCGGCGAGAACTCGATCGCCGTGTTTGCCATTGATCCCGCCAGCGGCGAACCGACGCCGATCCAGCACATGGATTCGCACGGCATTCATCCGCGCACGTTCCATATCGATCCGAGTGGGCGGCTGATGGTCGTCGCGCACATCATGGGGCTAACGCTGCGGGACGGGACTGAAGTGCCGGCGCGGCTTTCGGTATTCCGTATCGGCGACGACGGGCGGCTGACGTTCGCGCGGGCTTACGATGTGAATGTAGGCGAGCGAACGATGTGGTGGATGGGGATGGTCGCGGTCTGACCTGTTGGTCTAATCTGTCATTGCGAGCAGCGCAGCGACGACGCAACCTCGTTCGTGACAAGCGGCGCGGCTTGCGACGAACGAGGTTGCTTCGTCGCTTCGCTCCTCGCAATGACTCGGGGCGCGCTACGCTCGTCGCAAGGGAACTTGGAGGCGACAATGGCCGAAGGCAAAGGCATCCGCGAAGTCGCATGGCTCGACTGTGCCGGCAGCGGCCAGGTCGTGGTGGAGGGGAACTACGCGTATCTCGGCCACATGGACCCGCCGCACGGCACGTCCGTGGTCGATGTGTCGGACCCGCGTAACCCGCGCATCGTGTGGGAAGCGGACATTCCGACCGGTTTGCACTCGCACAAGGTGCGCGTCGGCAACGGCGTTATGGTGGTGAACCGCGAGGGCCATCGCGGCGGCAAGGTGCCCGATGGCGATTTCGTCGGACTGCGCATCTTCGACGTCGCGGATCCGCGATCGCCGCGCGAAGTGTGCCGCTGGTCGTGCGGCGGCATGGGCGTGCACCGCTTCACCTTCGATGGTCGTTACGCCTACATATCGCCGGAAGTCGAAGGCTATATCGGCAACATCGTGATGATCCTCGATCTGGCCGATCCGGCGCACCCCGTCGAGGCGGGGCGCTGGTGGATGCCGGGCCAATGGATCGCCGGCGGCGAAACGCCGTCGTGGCGCGGGCGCGGCCATCGCTGCCATCATCCGATCCGCCGCTGCGATCGGCTGTATGTGAGTTATTGGTACGGCGGTGGGGTGATCCTCGACATCAGCGACATGGCGCATCCGAAGCAGATATCGGGGTTCGACTGGAGCCCGCCATTCGGCTGGCCGACGCACAGCCTGGTGCCGATCGATACGCCGATCGCCGGGCATCTCTGGATGCTGGTGGCGGACGAGCACGTGCAGCCGCTCGATGCGGCGCTGTCGCCGGAGCTGCCGGCGATGGTGTGGATGGTGGATATCACCGATGAAACGCGGCCGATCCCGGTTGGCACGTTCCAGTTACCGGAGCTGGTGGGGAAGCCGTCGGCGTTGATGACCGGGTGCCACCAGACGGTGGAGACAATCGTCGGCACCGAAGTGCCGGCGGCGTGGTTCGCCAACGGACTGCGGGTGATCGATATTTCGAACCCGTTGTCGATGCGCGAGGCAGCGTGGTGGATGCCCGACGTGCCAAGCGGCGCGCAGCGTGTGTGTAGCAACGATGTTTGGGTGGATGCGCGCGGGCTGATCTATCTGGTGGACCGGAATCGGGGGATGTCGATTCTGGAGCGGGTGTGATGTGACACCAAGCCGCGAAATCGTTCACCCCTGTGTGGGGGTACCGAATGCGGTGTCATTGCGGGGAGCGAAGCGACGAAGCAATCCCGTTCGTGGTGGCCGCTGCTTATCATGAACTAGGTTGCTTCGTCGCTTCGCTTCGAACAGGGAACTGGGGAGTTCTGTCACTGGGGAGTTCTGTCATGGCGAGGTCGCGTGGCCGAAGCAATCCCGTTCGTGACGAACGGCGCGGGATCGTCACAAACGAGATTACTTCGGCCAAGCGGCCTCGCAATGACAGGAAGCCGCCGTTTCATCCCGGGCGGGTCGGTTGACCGGCCGGTGGCAACCCGCAATGACACTGTCGCGCCCACCCGCTGATACCGGCGTCAATCAGGTGCGCTGGCGTTTGCCCTGACCCAGGCAATGAATTGCTCGTCGGACATGTCGCCGGACGCGATCGCAAGCATGGCGATCACGGCCTCGGCGTCGGTCGCCGGGAAGCTGCATCCGTTCAGCACAAGAAACGTTTCCAGCGCGACATAGGCCGTGCGTTTGTTGCCGTCGATGAACGGATGGTTGCGGGCGATTGCGATGGCATAAACCGCCGCTAATTCGGCAACGTCCGGCTCGCCGTAATTGGCGCGGTTCGGCGGCCGAGCCAGCGCGCTGTCGAGCAAGGCCTCGTCACGGATGCCCGAGGCACCACCATGCGTCGCCAGTTGCTCGTCATGCATGGCGAGCACAAGCTGGCGCGGCAGCCAGACGGTCATTTCGCGAGTTCGCGCAGTACGTTGTAGCGCCGCTTCATGACTTCGCGGGCAACCTGTAATTGTGCGTCGAACTCCGGATCGGCGACCGTGAGCTTCACGCCGTCCGGCTGATCGATCGCGTACAGCGTGTCGCCCTTGCCGACGCCGAGCTTGGCAAGCAGCTCCTTCGGCAGGATCACGCCGACGGAATTGCCGATCTGGGTCAGTTTCAGCGCGCTCATGTTCGGCTCCCTTTCGCCCCGCGTCATTATAACGTGCGTTCGAACGTGGCGCCAGCATGAACGCGGCCGGAGCTGGTTTGCTCAGGCCGGATCCGGCCACCCGGCCGGCCCACGGCGCAGCGCGTCGTGCTCGCCCGATGCCAGACGCCGCAGCGCGTCCTGGACCCGCAGCATCACGCCGGCCCAGTCGCCCGCACTGGACTGCCGGAATTGCCGCAGCCGCGGATACCAGGGGCTGTCGTCACGATCCAGCATCCAACGCCAGTCGGTATCGAAGCGGTTCAGCAGCCAGACCGGCTTGCCGAGCGCGCCGGCCAGATGCGCCACCGCGGTATCGACGCCGATCGCCAGGTCCAGGCACTCGATCAGTGCCGCGGTATCGACGAAATCGTGCAGCTCCGCGGTGAAGTCGTGCAGCGTCATGCCCGGCGGTGGATGCGCGGCCGGCGCGTCCTTCTGCAACGACACGAAGCTGACGCCCGGCACGTCGGCCAGCGGCGCCATCGCCTCCAGCGTCGTCGAGCGGCGGCGGCCGGCCGCGGCCAGTTCGACATCCAGCCGCTGGCCGCCGGTCCAGACCAGGCCAACGCGCAGGCCATCGACGGCGGCAAGCCGTTGCCGCCAGGCGGCGACAAGCGCCGGATCCGCGGCCAGATAGGGGGTCTCGCGCGGAATGGTTTCCCGTGTCGTGCCGAACGCGCGTGGCAGACTCAGCAGCGGGCAATGCAGATCGAACGGCGGCAACGGGTCGCCGCGCGCGATCACCGCCGCAACGCCTTGTAGCTGCGACAGCAGCCGCACCAGCGGCGGCTGCACTTCCAGGATGATCCGCGCGCGGGTAATCAGCGGCACGTAACGGCAGAATTGGATCGTATCGCCGAAGCCTTGCTCCGCATGCACGAGCAGCGTGCGATCGCCGATCGGCTCGCCGTTCCATTGCGGCACGGGAAACTTACGAAAATCGCCAACCAGGTACTTGGTCTGCCAGCGCCATTCGTATTCGTGCCAGCCTTCGGCGAACCGTCCTGTCAGCAACAGCAACATGCCGAGGTTGTTGTGCGGGTCGTGATCGTCCGGCCAACGTTGTATGGCGGCGCGATAGACCGCTTCGGCTTCCGCGTGGCGGCCAAGGTTGCCCAGCGCCGCCCCGAGGTTGACGTGCGCTTCGGGATAATCGGGCCGCCGGCGCAGAGCCTCGCGATAGCACGCCTCGCCCTCGGCGTTATGCCAGCTTGAGCACAGCGCGCTGCCGAGGTTGTTATGAATTTCGGGATCGTCGGGACGCAGACGCAATGCAGCGCGATAGCTCGCCTGGGCCTCTTCCGGCCGGCCCATCGCGCAGAGCGTAATGCCAAGATCGTTGTGCACCTCGGCATAGTCCGGGTGCAGGCGCAGGGCGGCGCGAAAGCTGGCCTCGGCGTCCGCGAACCGGCGCAGTTCATGCAGTGCCTCGCCCAGATGGCAAAGCGCCTCGGGGTGCTCTGGGCGCAGCCGCAGTACCGCGCGAAACGCCGCCTCTGCCTCGGCGGGGCGCCCGTCGCGGCCAAGTACTTTCCCCAGGCTGTTGTGCGTTTCCGGGTCGTTCGGCTGCAGGCGGAGCGCGTGGCGGAAGCTCGCTTCCGCCTCGGCCAGCCGCCCGCAGTCGGCCAGCAGGTTGCCGAGGCCGGCCTGCGCCTGGGCGAGCTCCGGACGCAGACGCAGCGCTTCGCGATAGCTGGCTTCCGCGTCCGCCGGTCGGCCGCTGCGGTCCTGTATGTTGCCGAGATTCGCGTGAGCGTCGGCAAAGTCCGGCCGCAGGCGCAGGGCTTCGCGGCAGCTTGCCTCGGCCTCCGTCAGGCGGCCCAGGGCGCGCAGCGCGCCGGCCAGGTTGTTGTGCGCCTCGGGGAAGGCGGCGCGCACGGCGATCGCGCGGCGGATCTGGGAAATCGCTGCGTCAGGCCGGCCAAGCTGAAGCGCGATGACGCCCAGCAGGTGCAGCGCGTCGGCATGATTGGGCGCGATGGCGAGGACCTGTCGATAGGCCGCCTCGGCCGTTTGCAGCCGGCCGGCCGCGTGATCGGCAAGGCCGCGTTGCAGCACGACCGCGATGTCTATGCGGGGATGACCGGCGGCCGCCTGTCGCTCCGCCGCGCGGCGTTGCTGCCGGTTCATCCAGGGGCTCCTGCCGGATCGTCGATCTGCTGGCAGAATAGCGGGGGACAGGGCGCGTTGCCCAGGAAAGGGAAACGCAGCCGCAGCGCAAAATTCTCCTTGCGGGAGGGGGCCGGGGGGAGGGGTGCGTATAAACGACGACAGCGGATGGAGGCGC
>DASXFW010000018.1:0-37456 GCA_036489395.1 Acetobacteraceae bacterium
GGCGGGGGTGTTATCGTTCCGCAAGCGGGAAATTCTGGTGTGTCGGCCGGATGTGCTGGCGATCAGGGCCGGGGGAGGGGAGTGAGGCTGGGCGCGCGGCGCTGCCGGCACACGGCTCCGTGTCATGGCCGGCGCAGGCCATGACACGGTTGGCGTGCGTGCCGGGGGCGAAGTCCGCCTAATATATGATCTGGATTCGCCTAATATACGATCATAACGACAAAAATATCCCCTATCAACTTCATCCACTCCAGGTTTCTGAGCAATTAGTTTGCAAACTTCGCCAGAATCCATTTCTACCCGCCCGCCGCCGCCGATAACATCCCGCCGATAGCACACGGGGCACGCAGAACCCCGCCGAATCCAGCCATCGGAGTCCGCGGTCATGCTCGCACGACGTACCTTCCTCGCCTCAGTCGGAGGCATCGCGCTCGCCTCCACCTCCGCCGCCGCTGCGAAGACGATCGACATCGGCATCGGCCACCAGTCGATGTGCACCGATACCTACACGGCCGGTATCATCGTGCAGAAGCTTGGCCTGCTGGAAAAATACCTGCCGCATGACGGCCAGTACAAGGACGTCAAATACAACATCACCTGGGACGACTATACCTCGGGCGCGCCGATCACCAACCAGATGCTGGCCGACAAGCTGGATTTCGGCGTGATGGGCGACTACCCGCTGGTGGTGAACGGCGCCAAATTCCAGGCGACCGACAGCCTGCGCTCCCTGTATGTCGCCGGTACCGGCTACAATCTGCGCGGCTCCGGCAACGGCATCGTCGTGCCGGTGAAGTCCGACATCTACTCATTCAGCCAGCTCAAGGGCCGTTCGGTGTCCACGCCAATCGGCTCGGCGTCGTGGGGCATGCTGATCAAGGCGCTGGGCGATGCGCACATGCCGCTGGACTCGATCTCGCTGCGCAACCAGTCGCCGCCGGTCGGCGCCGCCAACATCGCCACCGGCAAGATCGACGCGCACGCCGATTTCTGCCCCTGGACCGAGATCATGCAGTTCCGCGGCACCGGCCGCGAAATCTACGACGGTTCGCAGACTGGCGTGCCCTATCTGCACGGCCTCGTTGTGCGCAAGGACTTCGCCGACAAGTACCCCGAGATCGTCATCGCCTTCATCAAGGCGATCCATGATGCCGGCGATTGGGTCAACGCCGATCCGATGCGCGCTTCGCAGATGATGGAGAACTGGACGGGTGTGGAGAAGGAGGTGCTGTACATCTACTTCTCCAAGGGCGGCCGACTGACGCTCGATCCGACGATCAAGCCGAAATGGGTCTCCACGCTGGAATACGACCACAGCGTGCTGCAGAACGCGGGACAGATCGGCAAGCTCGATTTCAAGTCCTGGATCGACGACAAGTTCATCCGCGAGGCTTACAAGGAGATGCACCTGGACTACACCGCGGAGCAGGCGGTGATCGTCGATCCAAAGACCGCCAATGCCGGCCTGCCGAATGAGATCTGGGAAGCCAAATCTGGCATCGTCACTTACCCGCAGACCGCCGGATTCCTGAAGGCGGTGTCCGCGCTGAACGCCACCGGTCAGAAGATCGACGCCACGTATGTCTATGACCACGACAGCGGCCTCAAGCTGTTCGGCAACACGGCGTTTTATGTCGTTGCGTCCAGTGGAGACGTCAACCCGTTCCTGCTACGGCCGAAAGCGGATGCGTATGCCGCATCGGTGCACGGCAGGGTTGTCGACTTCCAGACCGCGGTTTCCGGCGCCGGATCCTGAGGACGCCGTCGCGCATGTCGGGACAGGAGGTGATGCTGACGGCGGCGGTGGCCGCGGACGCGGCGACAGCGCGCACCCGCGCGGCCACCCTCTCCCGCATGCTGAGTGGCGCGTGGCGTCCGGTGCGCCGAGGCCTCGGCGCGTGGACGATCCGCATCGTCAGCCTGGGGATCGGTGTGTTGCTCTGGTACCTGGCGACACGGGTGCATCTGAAGTGCTTCATCGATTTCGAGAACGTGCCGTCGCCACAGGCCGTCGCCGGCGCGTTGTTCATGCATCTGCACCAGCAGAAGTTCTACATCGATATTGGTGTCAGTCTGTTGCGTATCCTGGTCAGTTACGGCCTGGCTGTGATCGTCGGCATTCCCACCGGCGTGCTGATTGGCCGCGTGAAGACTGCACGCAATGTGATCTCTCCGTGGATAGAGGTGCTGCGGCCGATTCCCGCGGTTGCGTGGATTCCGCTGGCGATCCTGATGTGGCCGACCGAGGAATCGTCGATCATTTTCATCACCTTTCTCGGCGCGCTGTTTCCGATCGTGCTGAACGCTGCGGCCGGTGCCGAGCAAACCCCCGACATCCTGGTGCGCGCCGCGCGTTCGCTGGGCGCGCCGCCCGGGCAAATCTTCCGCCACGTGGTGATCCCAGCGGCGCTGCCGTCGATCGCGGCGGGACTTGCGGTGGGGATGGGTGTGTCGTGGTTCTCGCTGCTGGCGGGGGAGATCATCTCCGGTCAGTACGGCATCGGATATTTCACCTGGAATGCGTACTCGCTGATCAACTACCCGGACATCGTCGTGGGCATGCTGACGATCGGCTTGCTGGGGACGCTGTCCACCGCGCTGGTGCGCTGGGCGATGCGGCCGCTTCTCGCGTGGCAGAGCAGGAGCCGGACGTGATGAAACCTTCTCGTCCCGCCATGGCCGGGCTTGACCCGGCCATCTACGTACCGACGGCCGGGGGGCAGATGGCCGGGTCAAGCCCGGCAATGGCGGGGTTGGCCGGCGCGGAACGCCTCCACCCGCTCCGCCGCATCACAGCCGCGATCCGACGCTGGCGCCGCCTGTGGCTTTCCATCGTTCTGCTGATGCCGCCGTGGTTCTACATCGGCCAGCTTCTGCTGCTGCGCTACCGCTTTGGCCATTGGCCGAACTACGTCACGTTCTACGACTGGCCGGCCAACGTGCTGCGCATCATCCGCCACACGCCGTCGATCTGGGACACAATCTCGCTGGCCCGCGACGAGTGGTTGTTCGAGACCGGCTACCTCAACATGAATTACGGCCGCGGTATCGCCGAATGGAGCATGACGATCATCCCGGAGCACCTGATTTACGTGTGCCTGCTGGGAATCCTGATTGCCACCAATCTCGTGCTGTTACTGGAACAAAAATACCCGACCAACCCGCTCTGCGCGCCCTGCGCCGGCGCAGCCACCGGAGTCGGCGGTTCGCTGCTCGGCCTGGCCAACGTATCGCTGACCTGGGCGCTGTGCTGCGGCTCGCCGAACTGGGCGGTGGCGCTGACCTTCATGGGCTTCGGCAGCACCGCGGCGCTGTGGCTGGTGCCGTATGGGCCGATCCTCGCCTGGACCGGCTTCGTGCTGCTGCTGGTGCCGCCGATGCTGCTGCTGCGCGGCCTGCCTCGTGCATGACGCTTCGCTGCCTCGGCACAGCGTTGGTGCTGCTGATCCTGTCCGCCGCGGCTGGTGTGGCGGCCACCGCGCAATACAACTACCTGGATGGAGATTCCGGCCAGCCGTGGGAGGCCTGCGCCGAGTGCCACGGTGTCGATGGCATAAGCTGGTCGGACCGCTTTCCGAATATGGCAGCGCAGAACAAGGCCTACATGCTGGCGGAGATGCGCCACTTTCGCGACGGCGTGCGCACCAATGACGACCACCAGATGTTCGCGGTGTTGTCGGAGATGACACCCGCGCAGATGGACGCCGCCGCCGCATGGTACGCCGCCCAGCCGCCCGCGCCGCCGGTTCGCGCCGACCTGGCGCCGGCGCAGCGGGCCTGGGCAAAACATCTCGTGCAACACGGCCTCGGCGCGCTGCACGGCTGCGATGCGTGCCACGACAGGAACGACTACCGCGGCATTGCCATGCCGCGCATCGACGGCGAGCGCGCGGGCTACCTCGCGCGCGAATTGCGCGATTTCTCCGATGGCGGCCGTGCCGACGATCCGCACGCGCTGATGCGCCGCGTCGTGCGCGTGCTGAAGCCGGACCAGATCGACGTGCTGGCTGCGTACCTGGCCAGCCTGCCGCGCAAGACCCAGCAAGGAGCATCACCATGACCGACATGGGCGAAGGTGCCGGCCTGATGAGCGTGCCGCGCCAGCGCGCCGGCAACTGGAACCGGACGACCGGACATGTGGTGATCGACGGGCTGCAAGTGGCGTTCGGCTCCGGGTCCGAGCGCCGGCTTGCGATCGCCGACGTCAGCCTGGATATCCCGCCTGGCCGTTTCGTCTGTCTGCTCGGACCGTCGGGCTGCGGCAAATCGACCGTGCTGAACACGATCGCCGGCTTCGTGCCGCCCAGCGCCGGAAGTGTGACGGTGGATGGCGAGCCGGTCACCGCTCCCGGCGCCGACCGCGGCATGGTGTTTCAGCAGCCGGCGTTGTTCCCGTGGAAGACGACGCTGAACAACGTCGCATTCGGCCCGTTGATGGCTGGCCATGGCGCCGCGGCGGCCGAATCCACCGCGCGCACTCTGCTTGCGATGGTCGGCCTGTCGCGTTTCGCCGACCACTATCCGGAGCAATTGTCGGGTGGCATGCAACAGCGCGTCGGCATCGCGCGGGCGCTGGCGAACTATCCGCGCGTGCTGTTGATGGACGAGCCGTTCGGTGCGCTCGACGCGCAGACCCGTACGATGATGCAGGAGGCTCTCCTGGGCGTCTGGTCGGAGTTCCGCACCACGGTCGTCTTCGTCACGCACGACATCGACGAGGCGATCTACCTGGGCGACACGGTCGCGGTGATGGGCGCGCACCCCGGACGGATCGTGGAGGAGCTCAATGTGCCGCTGCCCCGCCCCCGGACGGCAGAGTCCGCGTTCGATCCGGAATTCATCCGCCTGAAGCGCCATTGCCTGGAGCTGATCCGCGGCGAGACGCTGCGCAGCTTTTCGGCGTGACGTAACCAATCCCCGTCATGGTCGGCCTTGAGCCGGCCATCTGCGCAGGATAGAGCGTGCATCGCGATCGTTCGGAAACGACTCACCGTGGGTAGATGGCCGGGTCAAGCCCGGCCATGACGGTGATGCGCCGTCCATGATGGGAACGGGCCGGCCATGACGAGGACGGGCCTGGCATCATTCGCTTTTGCCACCTTGGATATAGGCCCGGCTTCACACTTACCCTATGCATCCGCCCCGCACTTGCGCCCCTTGCGCCCCCCGCGCGTGGGGTGCATTTGTGCGCCGCCACATTGGTCGGGGCGTGGGCGCACGCGCGCCCCGTTCCCGGATGAACGAAGGATGCTGAACCGATGCGCCTTGCGGTCCTGAAGGAGCGGCGCGCCTCCGAGACGCGCGTGGCGGCCACCCCGGAAACCGTGAAGCGCCTGATTGGCCTGGGCCTGACCGTCGCGGTCGAGGCCCGTGCCGGCGCGGGGGCTTCGATCCCCGACGCAGATTTCGCCGCCGCCGGAGCCGAAATCGCCGCGGATCCCGCCGTCGCCCTCGCCGGTGCCGGCATCGTCTTCGCGGTCCAGCCCCCCCTGCCAGAGCAACGCGCGCTGATCCCGCGCGGCGCGCTTCTGGTGTGCATCGCCAACGCGTTTGCCGAACCCGACCTGGTGCCCGCGCTCGCCAACGCCGGCATCGACGCCGTGGCGATGGAGCTGCTGCCGCGCATCACCCGCGCCCAGGCGATGGACGTACTGTCCAGCCAGGCCAACCTCGCCGGCTACCGCTCGGTGATCGAAGCCGGCTTCAACTTCCAGCGCGGCTTCCCGATGATGATGACCGCCGCCGGCACCGTGCCGCCGGCTCGCGTGTTCATCGTCGGCGCCGGCGTCGCCGGATTGCAGGCGATCGCCACCGCCCGGCGGCTGGGCGCCATCGTGTCCGCCACCGATGTCCGCCCCGCGGCGAAGGAAGAAATCAAGTCGCTCGGCGCCAGCTTCGTCGGTGTCGAGGACGAGGAAACCGCGTCGCAGACCGGCGCCTACGCGCGAGAAATGAGCGACGCGTTCCGCCGCAAGCAGGCCGAACTGATGGCGACCACCATCGCCAAGAACGACATCGTCATCACCACCGCCCTGGTGATGGGGCGCCGTGCGCCGACCATCGTGACGCAGGCGATGGTGGACTCGATGCGGCCCGGCAGCGTCATCGTCGATCTGGCGTCCGACGCCGGCGGCAACTGCGAGGCGACGAAGCCCGGCCAGTCCGTGACCACGCCGAACGGCGTCACCATCCTCGGTTGGAACAACTGGCCAGGCCGCATCCCCGTGGCGTCTTCGTCGCTGTATGCGCGCAACCTGCTGACCTTCCTGACCACCTTCTGGGACAAGGAGGCGCAGGCGCCGAAACTTCCCGAAGGCGACGACATCGTCAAAGGCGTCACGCTCACGCGCGGCGGCGCCATCGTGCATCCGAACTTCCTGCCGTCCCAGGCTGCCTGATACGGCCGCCGCCTGACCTGCCCACCGCGTAATCCAGCGGAGACCAACGAATGAACCCGAACCAGTTGGCCGACGAAGCCTCCCGGCTCGCCGAGCGCGCCAACGAACTTGCCGTCCACGCCCACGCGCTGACCGCCGGCGCCGCCGCCGTCGTGCCGGAGGTGGAGCCGTTCATCTACCTGCTCTCGACGTTCCTGATGGCGTGTTTCGTCGGCTACTACGTGGTGTGGAACGTCACGCCGGCGCTGCACTCGCCGCTGATGTCGGTGACCAACGCGATCTCGTCGGTGATCGTGGTCGGCGCCATGCTGGCAACGGGGCTCGGCACCAACGGCTGGGCGATGGCGTTCGGGTTCATTGCGGTGACATTGGCCAGCGTGAACATATTCGGTGGGTTCATGGTGACCCACCGCATGCTGTCGATGTTCAAGAAGCGGCAATAGGGACACGCGCGCATGTCCGCCAACCTCACCGCGCTCGCCTATCTGATCGCCGCTGTCCTCTTCATCCTGGCACTGCGCGGGCTGTCGCATCCGGAGACGTCGCGCCAGGGCAACCGCTTCGGCATGATCGGCATGGCCGTCGCCGTTGCCGCGACCTTGCTGCATCACGGCATGTCGCCGACCGGCTATGGACTGATCGTGCTGGGCATCCTCATCGGCGGTGGCACCGGCATCGTCGTCGCACAGCGCATCCAGATGACCGCGCTGCCGCAGCTTGTCGCGGCGTTCCACTCGCTGGTCGGATTCGCCGCGGTGTTCGTCGCCGCATCGGCGCTGAACGCGCCGGAGGCGTTCGGCATCGGCACGTCCGGCCACATCTTCACCGAGAGCCTGATCGAGATGTCGATCGGCCTGGCGATCGGCGCCATCACCTTCTCTGGCTCGCTGATCGCGTTCGCCAAGTTGCAGGCGCTGATGAGCGGCGCGCCGATCACCTTCCCCGGCCAGCACAAGCTGAACCTGGTGCTGGGCATCGTGCTGGTGGTGCTGATCGTGGCGTTCGTCGCGAGCGGCGGGCATCAGGCGATTTTCTGGCTGATCGCTCTGCTGGCGTTCGGGCTGGGGTTCCTGATCATCATCCCGATCGGCGGCGCGGACATGCCGGTCGTTGTCTCGATGCTGAACAGCTATTCGGGGTGGGCTGCGGCGGGGATCGGGTTCACGATTCAGAACCTGGCGCTGATCATCACCGGGTCGCTGGTGGGCGCGTCGGGCGCGATCCTGTCCTACATCATGTGCAAGGGAATGAACCGCAGCATCTTCAACGTGCTGCTGGGTGGCTTCGGCTCCGAGAGCGGCGGCACCGCGACGGCCGGTCCGACGGGCGACCGGCATGTCAAGAGCGGCAATGCCGAAGACGCGGCGTTCATCATGAAGAATGCGTCGAAGGTGATTATCGTGCCGGGCTACGGTATGGCGGTAGCACAGGCGCAGCATGCCGTGCGGGAGATGGCCGATACGCTGAAGAAGGAAGGCGTGGTCGTGAAATACGCCATCCATCCGGTGGCGGGCCGCATGCCCGGGCACATGAACGTGCTGCTGGCGGAAGCCAACGTGCCGTACGACGAGGTCTTCGAGCTGGAGGAGATCAACAACGATTTCTCCACTGCGGACGTTGCGTATGTGATCGGCGCCAACGACGTGACCAACCCGGCGGCGAAGACGGATACGAAATCGGCAATCTACGGCATGCCGATCCTGGATGTAGAGAAGGCGGCCACGGTGTTGTTCGTGAAGCGCTCGATGGCGTCCGGCTACGCTGGCGTGGACAACGAGCTGTTCTTTCGCCCGAACACGATGATGCTGTTCGGCGACGCGAAGAAGATGACTGAGGAGATCGTGCAGGCGCTGGGCAGATAAGGCGGGCGGCCAAAACGGCAGGTGGATCGCGTCAGAACACCAATTGGCCCAGATGAGGGAGCTTGATTTTGCTGCCCTTCGAACTTCCCGGGGCTTGTTTGAGTGTCGCCGCGTCGGAACCGCTGCACCCTATGCTGCAACACTCAACCCCGCGATTGGTACTCGCCTCTGCCTCCACTTCCCGCCGCGCCCTGTTGGACGCTGCGGGCCTTCGTTTTGTCACCCACCCGGCCGACATCGACGAAGCCGCCCTGAAGCGCGCCGCGCAGGCCGAGGCGGCGTCCGCCGAGACCGCGGCGTTGCGCCTCGCCCATGCCAAGGCGGCGCATGTCGCCGTGTCTGAACCCGACGCGCTGGTGATCGGCGCCGACCAGATACTGGTGTGCGACGGCATATGGTTCGACAAGCCGCCGGACCGCGCCGCTGCCCGTACCCAATTGCAGACCCTGCGTGGGAGTACGCATGTTCTGGCGACCGCCGTCGTATGCCATCGGGGCGACGTGCGCCTGTGGCAGCACATCGTGCTGCCGCGGCTGACGATGCGAACCTTCTCTGACGACTTTCTGGACGCCTATCTTGCTCTGGAAGGCGACCATGTGCTCGGCAGCGTCGGCGCCTACGGCCTGGAGGGCCTCGGCGTTCACTTGTTCGAAGCCGTAGAAGGCGACCACGCTGCCATCCTCGGCCTGCCGCTGTTGCCGTTGTTCGCGTTCCTGCGGCGCATCGGCGTACTGCTCGGCTGACGCCAACGTTGCGGACCGGCATCGCGCCGGACTACGATCCGCCCCGCATCGCGATCACATCGCTGGCGGATCGGCCGCCCCTTACCGACGGACGGACCGAGCATGGCAAGAATCGTCTCCTTACGAGATCTCGCCAATCGTCATGGCAGTGACAAGGGTGATCGCGTCGGCTCCAGGAACAACTATACCGCTTTGTACGATCTGCTGTTCTTTTCCCGTCGGCTGGAACGCATAACGCTGCTGGAGATCGGTCTCGCGCTCGGTGGCCCCGAGGGTGGCGGCCCGATCGAGCGCACCGCCAACGCACCATCGATCGCCATGTGGCTGGACTACTTTCCGAACGCCGAAATCTATGGCTTCGACATCAGCGGCTTCTCCCACCTCCGCCATCCGCGCTTTCACTTCATTCGCGGCGATCTGAGTTCTGTCGATGACCTGAAACGCCTGGCCGAGGTCGTGCCAAATTTCGACATCATCATCGATGATGGCTCCCACGCATCCTACCACCAGCAGCTCGCGCTGGGCATTCTGTTCCCGCGTCTTGCTTCCGGCGGATTTTATATCATCGAAAATCTCCATTGGCAGTCACCGGTTTACGAAGCTGCGTTGCCGGCGGTACCGAAGACGGCAGAATTGCTGCGTGACGCGTTCATTGCGAGCAAACCGGTCAGCGGCAGTGCGGCTCTTCCGCTCGAACACCTCCGCGCCATCGCCGCGCGGCAGCCGGCTTGCTCTTTGTTCCCGAGTTTTAACGATGACGGGTTCACGTGCAAGCTGGCTGTCTTGCGCCCGACGGCCGGTGCGAACGATTCCTCGCGGCCTTCGGTGCGCAGCTTCGATCTGTTCGATACGCTGGTCGCGCGTCGGTGCCATGAAGCCGTCGCGGTGTTTCACGCGATGGAGCAACGAACAGGGTTCAAGGGATTTGCGGCGTGCCGGCGAGCGGCGGAGGCGAAGCTGTACGGTACGGCGTACACGCTCGCGGACATCTATCAAAGCCTTGCACAGGGCACGGGATTGAAGCCGGATGTTGTGAACCACCTGCTGAACTTCGAACTTGAGATCGAGCGCGAAGTCCTGTTCCCCATTGCTGAAACCTGCGCCTCGTTCCGTCCTGGTGATATCGTCGTCTCCGACATGTACCTGCCGCCGGCATTTCTGTTGGACCTTGTGCAACGTGTCTGCGCCTTGCCGGCGGCGCGAGTCTTTGCCTCGGCGGAAGGCAAGAAGACCGGGCAGATCTGGCCCGTCATCCGGCAGGATTTCAACGTGACACAGCATGTCGGCGACAACCCCGCCACCGACATCGGCTCCGCGCAGGCGGCGGGCATTCCGGCCAAGTTGGTGACCGTCGCGAATCGCACGCGGGTGGAAGCCGATCTTGCCGATGCCGGCTACGTGCCGTTGTCGAACCTGGTGCGCGAGGCGCGGTTGCGCGGCTGGTCATCCGATCCCGCCGAACGCCGGCTGCAGCTTCTGCAGGTGCAGGTCAATTTCCCGCTGCTGTTCGTTGCCACACTGCGCCTTGCGGAGTTGGCCGCAGAACATGGCTGGCAGCGCGTATTATTCTCTGGCAGGGACTGTTACCTTTGGAACGAACTTTACGCCATGTTGGCCCCGCTGCTCGGTGACGTTCCGTCGGGTGTGTATTTCCACAGCAGTCGCATGCCGCGGGCGCATCCGTCCACCGACTATCTACGTTATTTCGCATCATTGCGCGGTGACGACCTCGCCGTGGTCGCCGATCTCGCGGGAACCGGCTGGTCGCTGAACCGGCTGATCGAGCGCTCACCCGGTCCTCCAGCCGATATATTCCTGTTGCATCACCTGCTCGATTCTAATCTTCGTGCGTATTATGAACAGCAGGCGGCGATAGAGACGCCGATTGAGCCGATCGCGTGTGTGCGTCGTGGTATTCTGAAAGCTGAGAACGAGGTGCTGGAGGAACTCAATCGCGCTCCATTCCCTCTGCTGCTCGATGTGGAAGCGACGCAAAACGGCTTCCGTCCGGTATTCGAAAAAGCCGCGAACCAGGCTGCTGCCGGTGCGGTTCTGCAAATCCATCATGCCGCGTTTCGCAGTGCGCTGATGCTGCTTTACGGCGTGGTGCCGGAAGCGCTGGCCGAGATGCGGCGTGGTAATCATGCGGCGATGGTCGTGCGCCTGTATCAGGAGATGGAAGGCCAGGCGTCCAACGTGCCGCATTTCTTTCCGCGCAAATGGCACGAGGAGAAGATCTTCCGCGAGAAGATTGAAGCCGCACGCGTGGACGCTACGGCGTAGCCGGGCCTGACCCGGCCATTCGCGCACGGACCACGGTACCGCTCGATCTCGAGGCGCGCGCCGACTGGGGATAGATGGCCGGGTCACGCCCGGCCACGACGGCTGGCTACGTTCAGACGAGCTCGATCAGAGCCGCGATGCCCTGGCCTACACCAATGCACATCGTGGCGATGGCGCGCTTGCCGCCGCTTTCCTCCAGCGCGTTCACCGCGGTCAGCGCCAGTCGGGCGCCCGACATGCCCAGGGGATGACCCAGCGCGATCGCTCCGCCATGCGGATTCACATGGTCCGCATCATCCGGCAGCCCGAGTTGCCGCAGTACCGCAATGCCCTGCGCGGCGAACGCCTCGTTCAGCTCGATCACATCGATCTCGCTCAGGCTGATGCCGGTCTTCGCCAGCAGCTTCTGCACGGCCGGTGCGGGACCGATGCCCATGATGCGCGGCGCGACGCCGGCGGTGGCCATGGCGATGATGCGCGCACGGGGTGTCAGCCCCTGCCGGCGGGCGCCATCCTCTGACGCGATGATCAACGCCGCCGCGCCATCGTTCACGCCCGACGCGTTGCCCGCAGTGACCGTGCCAGGCTCGCGGAACGGCGTCCGCAGCTTGGCCAGCATTTCAAGCGTGGTGTCGGGGCGCGGGTGTTCGTCCGTGTCCACCACGGTGTCGCCCTTGCGGCCCTTGATGGTGACAGGCGCGATCTCCTTGGCGAAGAAGCCGGACTCTTGTGCCGCCTTGGCGCGCGTCTGGCTGCGATACGCGAACTTGTCCTGGTCCTGGCGGGAGATCTGGAATTCCTCCGCGACGTTCTCGCCGGTCTCCGGCATCGCATCCGTGCCGTAAACCTTCTTCATCTGCGCATTGACGAAGCGCCAGCCGATTGTCGTGTCATAGACTTCAGACGACCGGCTGAACGCTTCGGTCGCCTTGCCCATGACGAACGGCGCGCGTGTCATGCTCTCGACGCCGCCGGCGAGCATCAGCTCCGCCTCGCCCGTCTTGATCGCGCGCGCCGCGGTGCCGACGGCATCGAGGCCGGAGCCGCACAGCCGGTTCACCGTGGCACCCGGAATGGACTGCGGCAGGCCGGACAGCAGCACGGCCATGCGCGCGACGTTGCGGTTGTCCTCGCCTGCCTGGTTGGCGCAGCCGAGGATGACGTCGTCCACCGCTTCCCAATCGACATTCGGGTGCCGGTCCTTCAGTACGCGCAGCGGATGCGCGGCGAGGTCGTCGGTGCGCACGTCGCGCAGCGCGCCGGCATAGCGGCCGATCGGAGTGCGGGCGAAGTCGCAGATATAGGCCTCGGTCATAGGTGTTCCTCTCCCGGTGCTGGTGGGCCGCTCGGCGTTGGGAGAGGTGTAGCGTGGGGGAAGGCGAGGGGGAAGGCGGCGGTCAGGGCGCAAGGTTCGGTCCCGTCGCGCACGCGCCCCACCTCTGGCATGCTCCCGCCACGCCAGGAGGAAGACGTGGAGATGCACAGCATGCGGACAGGCGCCGAATACCGCGAGGCGTTGCGCGACGGCCGCAAGGTCTGGGTGATGGGACACGGCATGGTCGAGGACGTGGTCACCCACCCGGCCACCGCCGCCGTCGTCGAGGAATACGTCGCCTGGTACGACCGCCTGCGCGATCCCGCCTGGGCCGACATCGCGTTCGCCCCGCCAGATGCGCACGGCAAGCGCGCACCATGGGCCTACGTCCTGCCGCGCAGCGCCGCGGACCTGACCGCGCTCGGCCGTTTCGTGACCAAGACGGCCTTCCTCAACGCCGGCAATCTCACCCACACCCCGGCTTACGGCAACCTGATCGCGTTGGGAGTGCTCGGCGCGGCGCAGGAACACGGCCAGTTCCCCGACCAGATCGCCAACGCCGCGGCGTATCGGGAGATGATCGGCCGCACCGGCCGGTTCCTGACGTTCTCCTCGGGCGCCCCCACCATCGGCGCGCGCATGCGCGAGGACCCCGCCGATCGCGTCTCGCTGAAGCTGGTCAGGGAGACCGATGCCGGCATGGTAATCAGCGGCCGCGTCGGCATGCACACCAGCCCGGCCTTCGCTGAGGACGTGTATATCGGCGCGCTGAACGGAATCGCCATCGGGCCGCATCGCGCCACGTTCATCGTGCCGATCGGAGCGCCCGGCGTCACGGTGATCTGCCGCAAGCCGGCTGTGCGTGAGGCGAACCCATTTGCTGCACCCTTGTCTAACCGGAACGACGAGCTCGACGGCCAGATGTGGCTGGACAATGTGTTCGTTCCCTATGAACGCGTCTTTACGCTCAGCCCGGTACCGGAACCGATTGCTCGCTGGTTGTTCTGGCATCAGCTCTATTGCTGGCTCGCGAAGGCGGAGGTCACGCTCGGCCTGGCGCTGGCCTGCACGCACGCGCTGGGGCTGACCGACCATCAGCCGACAATCGAGCTGCTGATGGATCTGATCACCGACGTACAGACCGTGCGCACCTGCCAGATCGCGTCAGAGCACGACGCGTCGTTCACGCCGGCCGGCTACGCCTATCCGAACCACAATCACGTCGCGGTCGGCAGCATCGCCATGCTCAAGGCGCGCCAGCATATCAGCGAGATCATGCGCATCCTGCCGGGTTCCTCACTGGTGGTGGCGCCAACCGACACCGACCTGGCGTCACCGGAGGTCGGTCCGGGACTGACCGAGTCCTTCGAAGGCGGCGGCTACACTGCGTTGCAGCGTTCCGCGCTGTTGCAGATGGCCTGGGACCACGTGTCCTCGGCGCTGGACGGCCGCGAATCGGCGTTCGAGCTGCACGCCAATGGTGGTCTGCCCGCCTAGCGCGGCCGGCTGCGCAAAAGCTTCGGCAGCTACAACGAACTGGCGAACGCGGTGCTTGGGTTGCTCAGCGTGCGGATGCCGGAGATCGATCTCAGCAACATCCCTGCCGCACCGCTGGCTCCGCGCCGTGTGGTGACGCCGCGTGCGTAGGCCCCACTGTCATGGCGAGGAGCGACGAAGCAATCCCGGTCAAGGCGTATCCGATCGTTTCCTGCGCCGCTTGAGCAGGATTGCTTCGTCGCTCCGCTCCTGACAAGAAACTTGGGCCTTCTGTCATTGCGAGGCCGCTTGGCCGAAGCAATCTCGTTCGTGACAAGCTGCCGGCAAGCTCATCACGAACCAGATTGCTTCGGCCAAGTGGCCTCGCAATGACAGAAGGTCGGCGCTTCACCCACAGCCGGTCGGCCAACAGGCTGGTGGCAACTCGCAATAACAACCGAACGCGACATCCCATGAATGCTGATCTGCCGGAAGTCGAAGACCTGCACCGTGCCGCCGAATGGCGGCTACGCTGCGTTGACAAGGATCCGGACGACCATGTCAGCGCAGCAGCCGCTACGCTGTTGCAGAAACTGGCCAACGAACTTCGCGGCGTGCAAGGTTCACCGCTGTTTGGTGAGTACGGCGCCATATGCAACTGGCTGGCGGAATCCGACGACATCAGCGATTTCGCCCAGCTCGCGCACGAGTACCGCCAACGGATCGGCGTGGATGTATTTCCGCAGACCGGTGAGGCGTACCTGCAAGCCCTACTGAACCTGGCAAAGCAGACATTCGGGGCGCCATAACACAGACGCAGGCCCCGCTCCGTGTATCGAGGTTGCTCGCCACCCGTCCCCGCACTACGCTCCTGTTCACAGGCGCGATGAACGCCTGCCACCGCGTTAATTCACAACACGGCGCCGTCCGGCCCGGACACGTCTGGACCGGTAAGGCGTCACGAGGAGGCGCCCATGAACGGACCCCAAACGTCCGAAGCCCTGCTGTCGCTGTTCGACAGAGCACCGCTCACCGCCCGCTACTGGACCAATTTCGGTCTGCTGTCGCTGATCACCGTCCTCGAATTCTTCGACTTCCTGGTGGTCGGCTTCCTCGTCGCGGTGCTCGGACCGCAATGGCACATGACCTATGGTCAGTCCGCGGTCATCCTGTACAGCGGCGGCCTGGGCGCCATCGCCGGCGCGCTGATCTGGGGCAGCATGTCCGATGCATTGGGGCGCAAGCTTCAGCTCGTCCTCGGCACGTTCATCTGCGGCATCGGCGCCGGTGCGATCGGCTTCGTGCCAGCCGGTGCGTGGGGCATCTTTGCATTGCTGCGCTTCGTCGTCGGCTTCGGCCTCACGGCTGCGGTCACGCCGTGCCTGACCCTGGTCGTCGAGACCACACCCACGCGCATCCGCACCTCCGTTACCAGCTTCTACATCGTGTTCGCCACCGCTGGCACGCTGCTGGCCTCGGCAACATCGGCGACGCTGCTGTCGGCGCTCGGCTGGCGCGGCGTGGCGATGCTCGGCGCACTGACCGTACCGGTCGGCATCGTGATCTGGCTGGTCGTTCCCGAGTCGGTACGTTGGCTCGCCGCTAAGGGCCATTTCGCCGAGGCGCGCGCCTCGGTGGCGCACCAGCTCGGCCTGCCGCTGGATCAGGTGCCACTGCCGACGCAGCCGCCGCTCAGCCCACCCAGCGGACGCCTGTCGGAGCTGTACCGCAGTCCGCGCCGGTTCTGGGACACCGTCATCATCTGGGGCGGTTCTTCCACCGCGGCCTACGGCGTCTATCTCTGGGGACCGACGATCGTCGCGCTGCTGCTCAACATTCCGGTGCCGAAGGCAGCGGGCTATTTCGTCTTCGTCGCCGGCGCCGGCGTCGTCGGCAAGATACTGGTGTCGGTCATCTCGCCCATGCTCGGCCGGCGTCGTTGCGGCATCTTGTTCGGGCTGATCGCCACCGTCTCACTCGCGGCCGCGGGGTACTTCAACAACGTGTTCGTCGGCGGCGTGCCGCTGCTGGTGGTGCTGCTGTGTTGCTCCACCTTCGGCATCGACGGCGGCTTCGCCAACCTCGCGCCGTACACCGTGGAGTTGTTCGGCGTGCGCATGGGCGCGCGGTCGTCGGGATTGGGCCAGGCGGCAAACGGGGTCGGCAAGATTCTGGGGCCGCTCAGCCTTGCCCTGATCGCCGGCACGGGCAACATCGTCTCACCGCACGCAACGGCCGAGGCGGTGTTCCCCGCCATCCTGTTCCTGGCATTCTCGACGCTGCTGGTTACGCTGTCGTTCGCCATCCTTGGGGTGGAAACGCACGGCAAGCCGATGCTGCTGGACAGCGATGTGGGCGCCGAGGAAGCGTCGGAACATCCGGCGATCGCTCACTGACGGGCCTAACTGTCATTGCGAGTTGGCCACCGGCCTTCGGCCGCCCCGCGACTGGATGAAACGGCGTCGACGGCCTGACGTAGTTTCCCCCCTCCCCTTGAGGGAGGGGTTGGGGGGAGGGGTGCGTTCATCCACCGACCGCGGATGTACGCACCCCTCCCCCAACCCCTCCCTCAAGGGGAGGGGGGAACCTTATGACAGAATGCTACCGCGTCAGCTCCCGCGCGATCGCGATGACGCGGTAAGCCTCATGCCACAGCCGGTATTCCTCCAGCTTGTGCAGCGGCACCCATACCGCCTCTGAAACGTCCGTCGCGGCAACCGGATCGCCCGATTCCCAAAGTCCGGCGAAATCCAGAATCGTATAGTGGAACTGCACGCGGCCTTCCGCGTCGCGCCTGATGTTGTCCACGTGCGCGGCGAAATGCAGCCTGCCGACGGTGATCCCGGTCTCCTCCAGCAGCTCGCGCCGTCCGGCCTCCTCCGCCGTTTCACCAACTTCCTGCGCACCGCCCGGCAGCGTCCAGCTTCCTACGTTCGGTGGCTTGCCGCGGCGCACCAGCAACACGCTGTCGCCTTTCAGCGCGACCACGCCGATGCCGACGATGGGCCGCGCCGGATATTCCCGGTCGCTCACGGCTTCGCTGCCCCTGCCGCCGCTGTGGGCTTCGCCGATGGCGGCGCTTCCAGGTCCTCCAGATTGGGTGCCAGCGACTTCTGCTTCCACGATCCCAACTGGTACGTCCACCCGTTCACCAGCGCCGACAGGCGCGCCGCTTCCGGCTTCGCCTTGTCCACGCCCGTGACGTTGAAACGCGCGGCGATATTGCCTTGGTCGGCGGGCTTCAGTGGATCGCTCGGCCACTGAAACACCTGCGCCGTGATCGTCAGCCCATCCGTCGTGGTGAACACCGACGTGCCCAGCGCGTTGCCGGGGGCGGCGCCGTCTCGCTGCACATCCTCGAACGTCAGCAGCTCAAGCGCGCGCGATACATCCTCCACCTTGTAATCATCCAGCTTCGGATGCTGTGCCGGCACGGCGAGATCGAACTTGTCGCCGGTACGATCGAACTCAAGCATCTCCCCGCCGCGGGAAACGCTAACCTTGGCGATGCGGCTGTGATCGATGTTCATGATGTCGCGATCCAGCCAGAGTTGCGGATCGGAGTCCACCTCCAGCCCGCCTTCCGCCAGCCAGCTCTGCGGATCGCCAGGCCGGCGCACATAGACCTGGTCTGGCGCGTTGCCGGCGGTGCGTACCCGCCGATGGCCGACGATCAGCGCCAGGATCACCTTGCCGGACCCATCGAGCGCGCGCAGCAGATTCGAATCCGAGCCTTTCGCATTCGGATCCTCGACCCCAAGCGTCGCGTATTGCGACGGGTCCGACGTGCGTGGTTCGACCAGGCGCAGTTCGGTCAGCGCTGTCAGCATCGTGCGCAGCTTCGCTTCCTGCACCGGATAGCCGTCGCGATCCGTCAGGCCCCAGTGATCGCCGTTGCGCGCGATCGTCAGCGTCTTGCCCTGATGCATCGCCTCGATGCGCGCGACCTTCTGCAGCTTCGGCGCCAGGTCAGGAAACATCAGCTTGCCCGCATAGACCGAGCGTTGCTCGCCCGGCACGCTCGCCGGCCCGAAATACCAGCCGCCGGCCAGGACGATCACGCCCACGATGACCAGGATGATCAGGCTGCGGGTGCTCATGCGCGCGCCTTCGCGCGCCGCCGACTGCGCACCGTGCCCAGCACGATCGCCAGCACCGTCAGCACGGCGGGCACCAGCACGATGCAGAACATGCGCAGCTCGTCTTCCAGCGTCTCGATGTTGCGGTTGAGGTTGTACTGCACGGCACGCAGTTGCTCGCGCGTCGCAAGGATGTCCTTGCGCGCCGCCTCGATTTGCTCCTGCTGCGCCGGCGTGACGATCGCCTGCAGGTTGGCCGCTTGCTCGGTTGCGCCGCTGCTGCCCTCCTGCAACGTGCGCAACTGCTTCTGCACCGCGTCGAGATGGTCCTTCAGGTGTTGCTCGGTCTGCCGGAACTCTGCTTCCGCCTGCGACTGCATCTGATCGACCAGCGTGAACGGGCGGTTGGAATCGCCGCGTGCGCGCAGCCCGATCAGTGCGTTGCCGCCCGCCAGGGTATCGACCAGGTTGGCGACGAACGGGCCGTTGTCGCTGAAGGGCATTGCGGCCTGCTGGCCGAAGAAGTCGGAGACGCGCACCCAGAACCGGTCGGCCAGGACGTCGGAATCCGCGACGACGACGATGTTGGCGGGGCCGGATGTCTCCGCCTTGTAGGCCGGAAAGTCCTTTGGCCGGGTCTCGTCCTTCGGTTCGGGCGGCGGGCCGGTGAAGGCCGAATGCAGCACACCGCGAATCCGCGCGGCGATCACGCGCGGCGTGCCGGACGGCTTGAAATCCGCCAGGATCTTCGTCGGATCCGGCATCTTCACTTCATCGATTGGGATCAACGCGGATTCCGGCGACGAGGTCAGCAGCGGCGTGAAATCGATCTTCGCGCCCGGTGCCTTGGCGATGAAGCCGGGCGAGGCGACCGTCACCTGTTGCAGATCCGCGGTCGCCGGATCGTTATGGTTGATGCCTTTGCGGATGTTGAACCATGCGACGTAGTTCACCGCCGCGGCGCTGTCGTCGGCACCGGCGCGCACGCGCCACGCCCCGGTCAGGTCGCCGACCACTTCATTCGGGTTGAACTGGATGCCCCACGCCTTGAACAATTTCGGCAGGTCGGAATGCGTGTCCTCCGCGGGCATGCCGGTGGGGTTCGGCTGCGCGGCCATGGTCTCGCTCCACGGATCGACCATCACCATCAGCCGGCCGCCGCGCATGACGAACTGGTCGATCGCGTATTGCGTGGCCTCGGACAGGTTCTGTGCCTCGGCGACCAGCAACACCTGGATATCGGGGTCGATCACCTGCGCGTCCAGCGGCACGGTCTTTACCGTATTGGTCTGCCGCAGCATCTCGATTGACGCATACGGCTGCCCGCCGCTCTGCCCGTGCGTCATCATCATCAATTGCGGATTGCCATCGACCGGAAGCGAGGACATCACGCCGACAACGGGACGCTTCGGGTTGGACAGCTCATAGACCAGCTTTGTCAGGTCGTATTCCAGGAAGCGCTCGCGATCGAGCTGGAAGAACGGGATGCTGCGCTGATTGTCCAGCAGATTGGTGCCAGCCAGGCCGAAATAGACCTGCGTGCCGCCTTGATCGACCGGCACGCCTTGCAGCCCGTCCGCCATCGCACGGTCCTCCGTGCTGCTGAACGGCTGCGGATCGTAGAACTCCAGCTTGATCTTGCCGTCGGACAGCGCGGCATATTCCCGCAGCATTTCACGCACGTGATCGGCGTACGCGCCGTACACCGGCACCGTGCTGCCCAGCAGACGCGAATAGTACAACCGCAACGTGATCGGATCCTTCAGGCCGCGCAGCACGGTCCGCGTGCTGGGCGACAGCGTGTAAATATGGTTCTGCGTCAGATCGACATGCATTTCGGCCAGCCGCGAATCGGCAAACATGTTGATGCCGATGACGATCGCCGCCACCGCGACAATGCCGATCAGCGATGTCCAGAAGCGCCGGCGCATCGACTCAATCCGCCTTCCGTTGATCGACCAGCACGGTGTTCACGAACAACCAGAAGCCGATGAATGTGGCGAAGTAGATCAGGTCGCGCACGCTGACGACGCCGCGGGTGAAGTCCTGGAAGCGGTCGATGATGGCGATGCGGCGGGCGATGTCGGCCAGTAACGGCATGCCGCGCGACAGGAAGTCGGTGACCACCGAGTACGATGCGACGGCGAACACGAAACACACTGCGACGGCGAGGACGAAGGCAATCACCTGGTTCTTCGTCGCCGCGGACAACGCGGAACCGACCGACAGGAACGCGCCGGCGACCAGCAGCGAACCGACATAGCCCGAGGCAATCACGCCGTTATCGGGGCTGCCGAGGATGTTCACGGTGATGACGAACGGGAACGTCAGCACCAGCGCAATCGCACAGAACGCCCACGCAGCCAGGAACTTTCCGAGCACGGCCTGGGTCTGGGTGATCGGCAGGGTCAGCAGCAGCTCGATCGTGCCCAGCCGACGTTCCTCTGCCCACAGCCGCATCGTTATGGCGGGAACGAGCAGCAGGTACACCCATGGAATGAAGGTGAAGAACGGATTGAGGTCGGCCTGGCCACGATCGAAGAAGCCGCCCAGGTTGAAGGTCAGTGCTCCTTGCAGCACCAGGAAGATCACGATGAACACGGTGGCGACGGGCGTCGCGAAATAGCCGCCCAATTCGCGTCCGGCGATGATGAACACGTTGCGCATGGCGTTTACGAAACCTCGTGCGGGCGCATCACGCCGCCTCCGGCATCGTCAGTGCGCGGAACACGTCATCCAACCGCCCGGAGGGGTGCATCTTCGCCAGCTCTGCCGGTGTTGCGTCTGCCAGCACCTTGCCATGCGCGATGACCATCGCGCGGGTGCACACGGCATCCACCTCCTCCAGCAGATGCGTCGAGATGACGATCGCCTTGTCTGGCGCCATGCGCTGGATCAGCGTGCGCACTTCACGCTTCTGGTTTGGATCGAGTCCGTCGGTCGGCTCATCCAGCACCAGCACTGGCGGATCGTGCAGCAGTGCCTGCGCCAGGCCGACGCGGCGTTTGAAACCCTTCGACAATGTCTCGACCGGCTGCAAGCGCACCGGCTCGAGGTGCGTCAACCCGATCGCATGCTCTACCCGTTCCTCCAGAGCCGCGCCGCGATAGCCGCGAATTCTAGCGCAGAATCGCAGGAAGCCGGACACCGACATTTCCGGATAGGTCGGCGCGCCTTCCGGCAGGAAGCCCAGCGCGGTGCGCGCCGCCACGCCGTCGGTCTGCACGTCGTGGCCGCAGATGCGCGCGGTGCCCTCGGTGGGGATCATGAAGCCGGAGAGCATGCGCATGGTTGTGGACTTGCCGGCGCCGTTCGGGCCGAGGAAGCCCAGCACCTCGCCGCGCGCCACGCGGAACGACACATGATCCACCGCGGTGAAGCTGCCGAAGCGCTTGGTCAGGCCGTCGATTTCGATTGCCACGGGGCCCCCGTCGCCTGACACGCTGCGTTCCCTCCATGGTTCCCTGTGGCGGGCGGGAATAACGCAATGTGTGGGCAATGCAAGCGGGAGAGGCGGGGATGAACGAGGCTTAACCTCGCGCCCACGCATCGCCCACGCGGCTGTCCGGCACGCCGGGCAGGGGCTGCCCGGACCCGCCTTGCATCGCCGCGCCGGCGTTACCGCGCCGTGGGTGCCGCGCGCCGGGATCGTCGGGCAGCGCCGAGTGCGGCGATACCGACACCGAACACCAACCATGTTGCCGGCTCCGGTGCGTCGAACGCGTGGCTGTAATCGATGCCGGAAGCAGCGGTGATCGTGTAGCCGGTAAACGGTGCCCCGCTGCCGTCCGCATTCAGCACATAGCCCGGACCGCCCCACGCGATGGTGTTGCCGAAATCGACGCTGGACGTATTGCCGCCGAGATTGCCGCCGAACGCGCGCTCGCCGGCTTCCGCCAGCGCATAGACGCCCATGTCGAACGGCGTGCCGAAGGTGAACGGAATGGCGAACAATACGTCTTCATTGACCACCAGCGAGGAGATCGAATCGGGATCGCTCGGTCCGTAGTTGCTGGCATCATACGGCTTCATCTGATAGTCCCAGGAGAAGTCGACGTCGCCGACACCGATCTCGTTGATGCCGATGGTCGAATTGAACGAGGTATTCAGCGCCACGAACTTGGAATAGGCGGGGTCGTCCGCCAGGGTGTGCGATCCGAGTTCGGTGTGATTCAGGAACACCTGGACATCGATACTGGCGGCGGCGCCATTGTTGTTGTCGATCAGCGTGCCATCCACATGGATCGGCTGGATCAGGATGCCCTGCGTCCCTGGCGTGCCGCCGTTCACGGTGAACATCTCGTTGAAGCCGCCCTGTGCCGCGGCACCGGCGAAATCGGTTGACGTGTCGGCGATGTTGCTGGCGGTCAGGTGGATGAGGCCTGGCCCTGCCGTCGCGGTCGCGGTGTTGATGTACGGCGTGGTGTACCAAACCCCACTGCCCGACGAAGTCGTTTGCACCGTCGCGCTCTGAGTTGGCGAAACCGCCGCCGCGCAGGTCTGCGCGGTAATCGCAGGCCCGGAGCCGATGGAGAAGGACGTGCCGCCCGAGATCGCGTTGCCGACCTCGCCCAGGCCGCCGAAGCCGTTGCCGGCGCACGTGCTGACGGATGCGCTGCCGGCCGGGGTCGTCGCCTGGCCGAGTTGCGCCCACGCGGGCACGGACGCGAAACAGGCCGCGACCACGCCGGCAATGGCCGCCCGGGTGACGATGCCGGCGCACCACCGAGGCGGCAGGCACCCTGCGCCTGCACGACGAAAGCTTGCAGTATGGCGACCGATCATTGCGCTCGACTTTCCCCTGGTTCCGCGCCGGCATTTGCGCGACCGCGAAGCCGCGGTACATTCAGTCCGGCTGTGCAATATCACCCGTTGCGCTCGGGTGACGTTAGCCGGAGCGTCCCGGGATAATGTGCCCAGCGTGCCAATTATCCGTGACAGATGCGAGACGATCCGGCATGGTCCGGCGGCACGATTTTGGCGCGGGGGGAGGCAGGCACGATGATACGGTCCCATGATGGGACATCGCCGCGCGTTCCGCCGTCGCCGCCGAGCCGCTATTTCGAGCTGTCCACCGATCCTGTTCCGGCAACGCAGCGCCGCGAATTCTGGCGCGACGTCGCATTGAACCGTTCGGAAGCGGATTTCCCTCGCGACGACAGGCGGGTCGGATTCGATGCGCGGGTAAAAGTCTTCCTTGGCACGCGCAGCCACTTGCGGGTCGGCGAATCCGATCCGGTCATTCTGCGCCGCTCGGCAGCGGTCTGCCGCCGCGACGGCAGCGACGAAGTATTGCTCAGCACGGTCACCGCGTTCGACCGGCCGGGCCGCTACAGCATGAGCGGCAAGGATACCATCGTGCATGCCGGCGATATCATGATCTGCGACATGTCACGGCCCTTCGTCATCGATGTCGGCCGTTATCGCGAGGTCAACTTCCGCCTGCCGCGTGCAGCGGTCATGTCCGCGGTCGGCGCCGATCCGGCCTTCCTGGGCGGACGCAAGCTGCCGGCGACGCCACTCACCGCGCTATTGTTCGGACAATTGTCGCTGTTCGCCGATGCGCTACCGAAGCTCGGCGATGCGGCGCGGGCTGTCGCGCTGGGTTCGCTGACGGACTTCGCGCTGGCGGCGCTGCGCCTGGAAAGCCGAAGCGCGGACTGGGAGGAAGGTCCGCAGCTCGACTGGTTCTGGCAGGCGACGGCACGCTTCATCGATGCGAATCTCGGCCGCAGCGATCTGACTCCCAGCAGCCTGGCCAAGGCGCTGCATTGCTCGCGCAGCCAGGTGTATCGGTTGTTCGCGCAACGCGGCCTGACGGTGATGGGCTATCTGTACGAGCAGCGGTTGATGCGCAGCCGGGAGATGCTGGAAGATCCGGGTTGCCGCCTGCCAATCGCCGATATCGCGCAGGCCTGCGGATTCGAGGAGCCGTCGGCGTTCAGCCGCAGCTTCAAGCAGCGATTCAACTGCCAGCCGCGCGATGTGCGGGTCGCGGCGAGAGGCAAGCCGGCCGGATGACGAAGGCTTGATTCGCCGTCGGACCGGCGGTGCTTACGCGGCGCGACTGTTGTTGAGGTCGGCAGCGTAATGTGTCGATCCGGTAAGGTGCAGCTCGATCGTCACCGGGCCTTCCCAGCCATCGAACCAAGCGATCGGCAGCGTGGCCTCGCCGTTGGTCCAGCGGAAACCCTGATCCGTGCTGCCGTCGGTCTCGAACTCATGAAAGCCGGCGGTGAGCCGCATATCGTCGGCTTCCAGCACGCGCAATCGCGCCCCTTGCGCGGCGACGATGCGCCGGATCGCCACGCCCAGCATGCGAGGATCGCGCGCCAGGCCGAGCTCCTGCGGTGCCGCCGCCCGCGAAACGATGTGCAGGGCGTGCGGCACGCGGTCCAGCGTGAACGCGTGCAGGCCGCCAATGCGCGCGCCGTCGATACGTCGCCCGTCCGCCATGAGATGCAGGTCGGGATTGCTGGTCGTCGATCTCGCCCGGCCTCTCGCGCGCCCCAGCAGCCGGCGCCACACCGCATCCACCGCCGGCCCACCCGTCAGCACCGGCGCGCAGGGCGGTTTCGGCGGCTGGTCCCAGCCTTCATTCGCATTTTGGAACAGCCAGCGGTTGCCGTCGTCGCGGTAGCTTTCGGCTGCGGCGCCGTCGGCGATCAGCACGTCGTGCGTTTCGAGTTCGATATGGTAGATCGTCACTTCCTGCGCGTGGTCGTCCCACAGGATGGAGCGGTGGTTCACCAGGAACTCCACCGGGATCAGCACGCCATCGAGCAGGAAGGAGTGGCCTTTGGTAACGCGCAGGTTGCGGTGCGGCACGTTGCGGGCGAACGCACCGCGGCGGACGATCACCGGCGTGGCAGGGCCGCGCTGGCCGCGTGTGGCGAGCACCTGGCCCACGCCGATCCAGACGATGGGCCGCACCGCGCCGCCGGTTGTCATCACCATGTCGCCGACGTGCAGGTGCTCCACTGGCACTTCGCCGATCGCTGTCGTGATGCGCGTGCCGGCGCAGAAGCAGATCGCGGTCAGGTCCGCGCCGCCGGCGCCGTCGCCGGTGACTGGCGCCAGGCCCTTCCCATCGGCAAAATAAAGATCGAATTCCCCAGGCACGTCGCCCGGTCCGATGAACGAAACCACGCCGCTGTTATACTGAACCGAGGTCGGGTTGACGCCGCGCAGATCGATCGTGTCGCCCGTGGAGACGTAACCGATCGCCGCGGAGAAGTCGCTCGGATTGTCCAGGCGGACCACGCCGGCACCGCCAAACGCGACGTATTGTCCCGCTGCCGCTGTTCCGCTCACGTCGAGCGTGACGCCGCCGCTCAACCCGAGCATGCCGTCGCCCGCGAGCGTGCCGACCGTCAGGCCGCCGCTGTTCATATTCAGCGTACCAAGATTGGTCAGCGACGCGATGCTGTTGCGTCCCTCGAGCGCCCATCTGGCATTCGCATCGACGTCCACCTGGCCGAAATCGACGAATGTCGTGCCAATCCCGGAGATTGTGCCGGCGGCGGCCGAGGGGTTGAGCTGCGCCTGAAGCTCCAACGTGCTGATCGCGGTGCCGCCGATGGTGTTGCCGCCATCCACCACGCCGGCGAAGCGGGCCGTCGGATAGAACTGCACCAGATCGGCCGACCCGGGCTGCAGCAGCACCGCATCGCTGCCGCCCTTGATATATCCGTCGTTGACGATGGTGACGGAGCCGGTGCCCTGCTGGGTGATTCCGTTGGTGCCGGCGACGATGGAACCTTTGTATTGGTTGTAGAGCACAAAGCCGCCGTTGCCCTGCAGCACCACGCCGTTGCCACCGAGGATCGTGCCGTTGTTGTTGAGCGTGTCGCCCGCGCCAAGCGCCACGCCGGCGATGCTGCCCTTGATCGTTGACAGTGACTTGTTGTCGATCGCTCCGGGCCCGCCGGCCATCACGATCCCATAGCTGGTGCCGGAGATCAGCGCGTTTGCGCCGTAGGATTCGATGAAGCCGCCGGCCGTGAAGCTTACGCCCGCGCCGGCGGCGTTGACGATCGTGCCGCCCGGGCCGTTGTACAGGTTGGCATACACGTTGGCGCCGATCACCGAGCCGCGCACTGCCCCATCATTGCTGAGACCGGCTTCCGTCGTGCTGCCGCCGAGCGTGATGTTGCCAAGCACCGTCCCGTAGTTCGAGAGCCCGCCGGAAACCAGCAGCGTCGATCCGGCAACAACCGTGTTGACTCCGTCCGCCGCCCAATATGAACCGGCATCGATGGTGACAAAGCCGAAATTGACGAACTGGCCGCCGAGATTGGTGAGTGTGCCGCCGTGGCTGCGGTATCCGATTGCCAGCTCCAGTGTACTGGGCGTGGCGTTGCCGATCGGGTTGCCGCCATTGATCGTGCCGGTGAACGTGCCGGCCTGATCGATCACACGATTGCCGGCACCGGAGGCGAACGACACATTGCCGGCAATCGTGCCGGCGTTGGTCAGTGTGGTTCCGGCGGTGAGAGTCGTGCCGCCGAGATTCCAATCGGCATAGGCGATGACCGCCACCTGCGTGAAGCCGGTGTACCGCGTGCCGAATCCCGACAGCGTGCCTTGCGTACTGCCGCGAAGTTGCAGCGTTCCGGCGCCGCCGCCATAGACCGATCCGCCAAACATGGCGCCGGGGTACAATGCCACCAGGTCGCTGCCGCTGCTCAACGAGACGGCGATGCCGCCGCTGCCGAGGATCACGCCGCTGTTGAACACCGTCGCGTCGCCGGTCACCACGCCCGCGATTGTGCCGTACTGATTGAGCAGTGTGCCGCCGGGAAGCGCGACATTGCCGAAGAGCGTGCCGGTGTTCGCCAGCGTCCCGGCGACCGCCAGCGTGACGCCTGGCGCGATCGTGTTGGTGTTGGAAAGCGTCCAGTAGGCGTAGGCATCGACCATGATCTGGGCGAAGTCGGCGAACTGCGTGCCAATGCCGCTCAGGTCGCCGTGGCTGCCTCCGGCGGCGAGTTCAAGCGTGCTGACGGTGCCGCTGCCGATGGCGTTGCCGCCGGCGGCAACGCCTCCGACGGACCCGCCCGCATCCATGACGAGGCGATTGCCGGTGCCGGCCGCGAACGCCACCGGATTTGGTCCGCCATCGATGTAACCCGCATCGGTCAGCGTGGACCCGGCGGCCAGTGTGGTGCCGAGCGACCATGTCGCACCGCCATCCACGATGATATCCGCGAAGTTTACATACCGCGCGCCAAGGCCGTTCAGCGTGGACGGCTGCGAACCCGTCAGTTCCAGCGTGCTGGCGTTGCCGCTGCCCAGCGGATTGCCGCCATTCACCGTGCCAAGGAACGATGCGCCGCCGTACAGCACGACGCGGTTGCCGGCGCCTGCCTGGAATACCACCGAGGTGCCGCTGACGGCGCCGACGGTGCCTCGGTTGGTCAGCACGACTCCGGACGTTAGTGTGTTTGGATCCAGCACCCAGCCGGCGCCCGTATCGACGACGATCTGGTTGAAGTTCTGCAGGCTGGTGCCAAGGCCGCTCAGCGTGCCGGTCGTGCTGGCCGAGGCCAGCTCCAGCGTGCTCGGGATGGGGCTGCCGGCGGGGTTGCCACTGCTGATCGTGCCGACAATCTCGCTGTCCGGATCGAGCACAAAATCGCTGCTGGAGCCGGTGGCGAATTGCAGCGATCCTTCGACCTGCAGCGTGCCGCCGTCCACCAGCGTGGTGCCAGGCGCGAACGTGTTATCGCCAGTGACGACCCAGTTTGCACCGGGATCGACAATGACGTCGCTGAAACCCGAGATCTGCGTTCCGAAGCCGCCGATCGTGCCGGCCGAAGCGCCGCTCCCCAGCTCCAGCACGCCGCCGGCGCCGAGCACCGCGCCGGACAGTGACGCACCGGGATACAACACCAGTCGGCTCGCATACCCGGGAGCAAAGGCAATCGCCGCTGTGGTGCCGGAAATGCTGCCGGAATCTACAATCGTCGCGCCGACATTGTGAACATGGATGCCATAGGCGCCGCTGATCGCGCCGGCGTTGGTGACCCGGCCGAGTCCCCGCTGGTACCCTTCCGGATAGGAGATGCCCGTGTAACTGTTGTAGAACACGTTGGCGACGGCATAGATGCCGACACCGGCGTTTCCGCCGGTGATGGTGCCATCCGTCTGATTGATCAGGCTGCCGTAGTCCGAAATCAGCACGCCGATTGCGGTGCCCTGTACCTGGCCGTCGTTCGCCAGGGTGGAGAAACCGGTCAGCGTCACGCCACTCGCGCCGGCGATCGTGCCTTGCGCGGCGTTGGTGACGAAGCTTGCCGACCCTGCGTACACGCCGGTCAACGTGCCGGCGATACGGCCGGCATTCTGCGCCGTCGCGTTGGTAAGGAGAACGCCGGTGCCGCCGCTGATGCTGCCAGCCGTCTGGTTGGTGAGGGAGCCGCCGGACAATTCGACGCCGGTGCCCAAACCTCCGCCGCCGATGCTGCCGTCGTTCACCACCGACGCCGCACCGGAGCCCCAGATTCCGGTCTGTCCGTCAATCGTTCCGCCGGCCGCGTTAGTGGCGCTGCCGCCGCCGACGAGTTGGATGCCGCGTTGGCCGGTGAAGCCGTAGCCGGCGAAGATCGTGCCGAAGTTCAGCACGCTCTCGTTGGCGCCGGCCGCGACGCCGAAATAACCGCTGATCCAGCCGCCGGCCTGGTTGGTCACGCTGGCAACACCGAGCAGATCCACGCCCTGGTGGAACGCCTGCGCGGTCGAGCTTTCCAGCGTGCCGTAATTGACCGCGCTGCCGCCCTTGATTTCCAGTGCGGCCGACGCGGTTACGGTGCCGCTCGCCTCGTTGGTGAAGCTACCGCCGCTGTTCAGGTACACGCCGAGATTTCGCCCGCCGGCTATCAGGCCCGCGTTGACGATGGTGGCGTTACTGGCGGCGAGAACCCCGAACCCGAAAAGTCCGGTGGCCGCGATGGTTGCGTGTGCGGCATTGGTCAGGGTGCCGGCGCCACCCAGCGAGATGCCGTCGTATCCGGCGATGGTGCCGCCCGACAGGTTGGTGACCGCGCCACCGCCTGTCAGTTGCAGCCCGACGCCGCCGCCCAGGATCAGCGCGCCGTTACCGGTGTTCGTGACGGTCAGATATTGGCTCGCGGTGACGCCGAAGCCAGTGCCGGCAATTGTCCCGGAATTCACCACCGTATCGCCGCTGCTGCTGGCGGTAACGCCGGCCGCGGAACTGCTGCCGATCGTGCCAAGATTCGTCAGCACGAAGCCGCTGGTGGATATCGTGTAGCTGAGGATCGATCCGCTGATCGTGGTGCCGGACATGCGAAAGCCTCTGCGTGCCGGGATTTCCTGCAGCGCGAGAGCAGCCGGCGGTTGATGCGGTGATGACGGCCGCTCGCCTTAACCCGTGGCGAGTCGTCCTGTCGCTATGCCGGTGGTGTTAGGCGAGGCGGCCTGCCCCGCGCTTCCGTCAGCGCGCAGCCGCGTTTCCATTTGCGTGCAATTGTGTAACTGAATTGGTCCGCAGGTCGCCTGGCGAGGCACCGAACGCGGCATGAAATGCGCGGTAGAAGCCGGACAGGCTGTTGAACCCCCACGCAAAGGCGATGTCGGTGATCGATCGGTCGGGATAGGCCAGCAGCGTCGCACGGCATTCCTCCAGCCGCCGGTGCCGGATGTGGTGCGCCACGCTGACGCCGGTCGGTTCGAACGCGGCGTACAGCGAGCGCAGCGAAATGCGCAGCGCACCAGAGATCCGCGCGGGCGACAGCCCGGGATCGGCGAGATGCGCGTCGATGTATTGCTTCGCCTGTGCCACCCGTGCATCGCACAGTGCATCGCTGTGCTCTTCCGAGGACGCACCGTAGGCAATGCCGATCAGCCGGCACAGATTGTCGGTAACGCGGCTGAGGCAATCGGCGCTCATTGCGTCGGCCTCGCGTCCGAGAACAATCAGTGAGGCGTCGAGCAGCGCCTCTACCCCCTGCGTGGCGCTGAACCGGCGCAGGAACGGGCCGCTCGATGCCGGCAGATAGGGCGCCAGAGTTTTCTTCGGGATCAGCCAGACATCGTGGCGGAAGCCGGTCGCCAGCGACCGCGTTTCGAATGGCGTGTCCAGATCGGCGACGATCAGATCGCCGGTTTTGGTGGTAAACTCCTGTCCGCCGCGTGAAAACCACGCGCCCGTGCTCAACTCGCGATAGAGCGAGCAAGAGCCCCACGGTCGCTGGGATATTTCGCGACGGGTGCGCTGTACATGGCAGGGTGTGACCTTGTCGTAGCGCACGTTCGCGAGCGAGCGAGCGAGCGGGCGGTGAGCAGCGAGATGCGTGCGTTGAACGTGGAGTGCTCGCCGTCGTGCTCCGTCGTGACGCCGACAGGTTCGCAGCACGCTTCCCGCCAATAGGCGAAGCGTTCGGACGCAGGCACATCGTCAGTGGAGACCTCGGTGCGGGTTGCGCCGACCGGGGCTGCCGATGAGCCGTCCGCCGGGATTGCCGCTCGCACGGGCAGGACCCAGTCCAGGGTTGTTACAGATGGGCATTCTACCGGCGGCCGGCCCGGTCGCGCAACAACCATACAAGCGGCCAGCGAAACAGACCGCGGTCAATCCAGAGATTGACAGCATTAGCATGGGGTAGCGGGCGAAGCAGCCCAGGGCCGGCGCGCTGCCGGCCCCGGTTGCTTCAGATCACCGGTCGCTTCAGATCAGGCATACGGGCCGAGGTGGCAGCCGAACGCATCCGGCTTCTGCATCAACGGTCCGCCCGGCACCACCGAGACGATCTCGTAGTAGTCGTCGGGGTTCTTCATCGCCGACTTGGCCTTGCCGCGCTCGATGATCACCGGCCGCACCAACTGATGATCCTCCGGCCGGAACCAGACTTCGCCGACGGTCGATTGCATCTTCTCGCCCGATTCGTAAGCGCGGATGACGTCCGGCGGATAGAAGCTTTTGGCGCTCTGCACTGCGTTCGCCCACATCGCCACTTGCATGTAGGCGGAGTTGGCGCCCCACTCGGGCTTGTAGTTGTACTTCTTCTGGAACTCGGCGACGAACATCTTGGCCAGCGGGAAGCGATCCTCCAGCGTCCACCAGAAGTCGGTGGCGGCGATCACGCCGGCCATCAGGTCCGGCCCCACATCGCGCGCCAGGAACGGCGTGTTGTACGGCACCACAAGCTTTGTCTTCTCCAGCACGCCGAACTGCTTCGCCTGCTTGATCGACAGGATCGCGTCGTTGCCGAAGTTGATGTTGATGAACACCTCGGCGCCGCTGTTGGCGATGTTCAGCATATAGGAGCTGTAGTCCGGCGACCCCAACGGCGCGATCTGGTTGGTGGACACGGTCCAGCCGTCCTTCGCCAGCGCTTCCTGCATCGACTGCCGGACCGTGTGGCCATACGTATAATCCGGCGTCAGGAACGCGATCTTACGGTTCTTGCCGAATTCCTTGACCATCGCCGGCGCGATCGCCGCCGCCGCGGTCTGCGCGTAGAAGCACTGACGGAAGGAATAGCGCACGCAGTCCTTGCCGGTGGTGTCGTTCGATCCGGTGATGCCCGGGAGGTAGATGACATGCTCGCGCTGCGCCAGTTTGTTGATGGCGACCGCGACGGCGCTGGACACCGAGCCGCCGATCATCATTGCCTTGTTTTCGGTGATGAACCGGGTCTGCGCCTGCACGGCCGCGTTTGGCTTGGCCTCGGAATCGGCAACGCCGATCTTCACTTCCTTGCCGAGCAATCCTTTGGTCAGGCCAGGCGCGATCTTGCGGATCAGCGGGTTGCCGGCGTTAAGGTGCTCGACCGCGAGTTCGTAGCCCTTCAGCTCGTCTTCGCCGGGAACGGCGTAGGTGCCGGTACGCGGCAGGCAGATTCCGACGAACACGGAAGAGCCGGATGCGCCGGCCGGGTAAGTGCCGAGCGCCGGCTTGTCCGCCGCGAGGGCCTGGCGTGCGATGGCGGGGGCGAACAGCGCACCGCCGACCAGACCGGCTCCGGCCTGCAGAAGGTGGCGACGGGACGCAGTGCGCGGAGCGCGAGTTAGCTGACTCATTCGGCGATCCCTCCCAGGATTGAGCGCGCCGTTATGCCGGCCCGCATGACATGTGGCAATTTGGTAGCAACGCTTGCTAACAAGCGATCCTCCCCCTGTACGCGAACGGTTCCGCGTTCGCAAGGCGCCGAGCCGGCGGGGTACTTGGCACAAGCCGACTTTTTTCGCCCATCGGGATCGTTGTTCGCCTGTTGCCGTATTCTGCGGGGTCCACTAAGTGCTGCCCCGCGTTACAGTCCGCGGACCGCGGGCGGCCGGAGCAGGGGCGGCATCTTAGGGAAGGAGCCAGAGCATGGACCAACCAATACCAATGAGCCGGATCGGCCGACGGAGCCTGTTGCAGGCAGGGCTCGGCGTCGCGGGAGGCGCGGTGCTTGCCCGCCATGCGCACGCCGCCGGCTATCCCGCCATCGGCACATTCCCGGCCGGCGTCAGCGGCAGCAGCGCGTTCATCGGCATCACCACGCCGTTGACCGGCCCCTATTCGGCCGACGGCAAGGATGCGCAGCTTGGTTACGAACTGGCGATTTCGCTGATCAACGAAGGCAGCCCGCTGGTCCATAAGTGGGGCCTGAAGGGCAAAGGCGTGCTGGGCAAGACGCTGCGCCACAAGGTCGCCGATTCCGAGACCAAGCCTAACGTCGCGGTGCAGGCGCAAACCGGTTTCATTCAGAACGACAAGGCGATCATGATCACCGGCTCGGTCAGCAGCGCGACGGCCATCGCGCTGGAGGAGCTGGCGCAGCGCGAGAAGGTGCTGAACATGGTGGGCCTGTCCGGTTCCAACGACACCACCGGCAAGAACTGCCAGCGCTACGGCTTCCGCTCGCAAAATTCGGCCTACATGGCGTGCAAGGCGCTGGGTCCGGTGGTCGGCAAGGCGTTCGGCAACGGCAAGAAGGTCGCTTACCTCGTGCCTGACTACAGCTACGGTCATTCGGTGTTCGACAGCTTTACCGCGGCGGTGAAGCCGTACGGCTGGACCGTCGCGTCGCAGCAGGTGGTGCCGCTGGGCACCTCCGACTTCAGTTCCGCCCTGCTCAACATCGCGAACAGCGGCGCGGATCTGTTCGTCAACATTGCGTTCGGCGCCGACGCCGTCGCGTCCTGCAAGCAGGCCGACCAGTTCGGCGTGCTGAAGAAGATGAAGCTGATCGTGCCGAACATCTCCTCCTTCCAGGCGAAGGACCTCGGCGCCAATCTGATGGACGGCGTGTACGGGACCTTCGACTTCTGGTGGACGATGGAGGACCGCTACCCGCTGGCCAAGGACTTTGTGGAGACGTTCCTGGCCAAGCATAAGTACCATCCGCGCTGGGGTGCGCATATCGGCTACATGCAGACGCTGATCTGGGCGGCATCGGTGGAGCGGGCCAAAACCTTCTACCCGGTCGAATTGATCAAGACGCTGGAAGCGTCGAAGTCCGCTCCGTACGAGACGTCGCTCGGCAAGGTGTACTACCGCGCCGAGGATCATCAGCTCGTGCGCCCGGTTCCTGTCGTCGTCGGCAAGGCCCAGTCGGCGATGAAGAACCCGGACGATTTCTACACCGTGGTGGAAGTGGTGCCGGGCGAGAGCGTGATGCAGCCGGTCGCCGAGACCGGCTGCCATATGGGCGCCTATAGCTGAAGGCAACGGGAGCCGGGTCGTCGTCATGCCGAGCGTGCCGCTTCTGCTGTCCCAGGCTTTCAACGGCCTGGCGCTGGGTTCGCTGCTGGCCCTGGTCAGCAGCGGACTGACGATCATCCTTGGCACGCTCGGCGTGCTGAACTTCGCGCATGGCGCGCTGTTCATGCTCGGCGGCTACGTGATCTTCATGGTGCTGCAAGGCACCGGCTCCTTTGTCCTCGCTATCCTTGCAGGCTGCATCTTCATGTTTGTCGTCGGCGTGGTGCTGGAGCAGGTGGTCATCCGGTTGTTCTACCAGCGCCCGCCGGAGGACCAGATCCTGGTGACGTTCGGACTGGGGATCGTCATCGTCGAAGGCGTGCGTGCCGTGTTCGGCGGCAACACGCAGCGTCTTCCAGTGCCCGCCTGGGGCGAAGGCGTTACCCAACTCGGCTTCCTGATCTATCCGACCTACCGCCTGCAGGTCATCGGCATCATTGCCGTGACCCTGGGATTGCTCTGGGTGGTGCTGTACCGAACCTCGATCGGGCTCGTGGTGCGCGCCGGGATCGAGGATCAGCGTATGGTCGGCATCCTTGGCATCAATGTCCGTCGCACTTTCCTGCTGGTGTTCGCCATCGGCGTGGTCGCCGCGGGCTTTGCCGGCATGATCTATGGCCCGATCATCTCGCTCACGCCGGATATCGGCGATTCGTTTCTGGTGGAATCGTTCGTGGTGATCGTGATCGGCGGGCTGGGTTCCTTCCCCGGCGCGGTGCTGGGCGGACTGATCGCCGGCGAGATCGTCAGCGTCACCAGCGCGTTCAATTCCGCTTATTCGGAAGTGATGCTCTACGCCGTGATGGCGCTGCTGCTGGTGATTCGTCCGCAAGGGCTGTTCGGCACCGAGGGGCGGGTATGAGCGCGAGCGTCCTGGCCTCCCCGTCATGGCCGGGCCATGTCCCCGGGCTTGACCCGGGGATCACCCGGCCATCTACGCACGATCGATCGGGGGCAGATGGCCGGGTCGGGCCCGGCCATGACGAGTTTCAGTCGCAAGCATGAAGCGCTCCCCCTACCTCCCCGAGCTCGCCCTCGGGATCGTGCTCGTGCTGATGCCTTTCGTTTTCCCGTTGATCGGCGGATCGTACGACCTGATGGACCGCATCCTCGACTGGGGCATGCTGGGCCTGGGCTTCGACCTGTTGTTCGGCTGGACCGGTCTGCTGTCCTTCGGTCAGGCGGCGTTCTTCGGCACCGGCGGTTTCGTCGCGGCCTATCTGCTGATCAACAACATCATTCCCAGCGTCTGGATCGCCCTGGCGATCGGCACTGCCGCCGCTGCCTTGTTCGGATTGTTGGTCGGCTACCTCGCGGTGCGCCGCATCGGCATCTACTTTGCCATGATCACCCTGGCCTTTGGCCAGATGTCCTACTTTCTGGAGAACTCGCCGCTGTCCGCCTACACCGGCGGCGAGAACGGCCTGCCCGGCGTGCCCGTGCCGCAGATCGGCTGGGGCGATATGGCGCTGCGCCTCAATCCCGGGCCGCGCATGTACGGCATGCTCGCCGTCTTGTTTCTGATCGGATTCTTCGTCGCCCGCCGCATCACGCATTCGCCGTTCGGCGCGGTGCTGCGCGCGGTGAAGGAAAACACCGCGCGCGCGGCGATGCTTGGCCACGCCGTACCGCGCTATAAGCTCGCGGTGTTTGTTATTGCCGCGGCTTACGCCGGACTGGCCGGCGGTTTGCTGGGCGTGATCCAAAGCTATATGCCGCCCGACGCGTTCTCGCTGGATACGTCCGGTCAGCTTGTGGTGCAGACCGTCATCGGCGGCGTCGGCACGCTGATCGGTCCGACAGTCGGCGCGGCCATCTGGCTCTGGCTGCGCGACAATCTGCAGTTGATTCCCGGCATCGGCGCAATGTGGAAGCTGATCCTCGGGCTGATCTTCGTCGTGCTGGTGATCGCGCTGCGCCGCGGCATCTGCGGCGAGATTCGCCATTGGTGGACGCGCCGCCACCACGTCACGCCCGTCGCCGAGCCCGTCGAGATAGAGTTCGCGTCTGCGCCCGTCTCGCCCACGATGGTGATGACCGCGCCACTGATCACCGCGCGCTCCGACGCGCCGGCGTTGGAGACGTTCGGTCTGTCCAAGCATTACGGCGGCCTGCGCGCGGTGGACCATGTTTCCTTCGCGGTGCGCGCCGGTTCCATCCACGCGGTGATCGGGCCCAACGGCGCCGGCAAGAGCACCATGTTCAAGATGCTGCTGGACGAAGTGCACCCGACCGAAGGCATGGTCCGCTTGTTCGGCCGCCCCATCACCGGGCTTGGCGCGACGCGTACCGCGCAGCTTGGCATCGGCAAAAGCAACCAGCTCAACTCGCTGTTTCTCGATCTGACCGCGCGGCAGAATTTGCGCATAGCGGCCCTGGCGCGGCGCCGCGGCGTGTTCCGGATGGACATGCTGCGCCGTGCCGACAGCATTCCCGACGTGGAACGCCAGGTGGAAATCGCGCTGGCAACGGTTGAACTGACCGCACGCGCCGATCTGCCCGCGAACGTGCTGGCATACGGCGAAAAGCGCCGGCTGGAGATTGGCCTCGCGCTGGCGACCGGTCCGAACGTGCTGCTGCTGGATGAGCCGCTGGCTGGTATGAGCCCCTCCGAACGCGTCAGCACGCGCGCGCTGATCCGCGCCATCGGCCGTGACCGTACGCTGGTGATCGTGGAGCACGATATGGATGCGGTGTTCGAATTGGCCGAACGGATCACCGTGCTTTATGAAGGCCGGCTGTTGGCGGAGGGCCCGCCGGACGCGATCCAGCGCAATCAGGAAGTGCAGGACGCCTATCTCGGGGGGCTGCGCGAGCATGAGCCTGCTTGAGATAGACTCCATCAACACGTTCTACGGCGACAGCCACATTCTGTTCGATGTGTCGCTGCGCGTGGAAACAAATGAAGTGGTCGCGCTGCTGGGGCGCAACGGCGCGGGCAAGACGACGACGCTGCGCACGATCATGGGCGTGCTGGCGCCCGGCAGCGGCCGCATCACGCTGGATGGCAAGCCGATCAACGGCCTGCCGCCCTACGAAATCGCGCGTATGGGCATGCAGCTTGTGCCGGAGGAGCGGGCGATCTTCGGCGCGCTGACGGTGGAGGAGAATTTGCGCCTCGCCGCGTTGACTGCGCCGCAGGCGTGGCCGCTGTCGCGCATCTATGAGGCGTTTCCCCGGCTGGCGGAGCGGCGCAAATCCGGCGGGCGGCAGTTGTCCGGTGGCGAGCAGCAGATGCTGGCGATCGCACGTGCGCTGATCCGGGACGCGCGGATCATATTGCTGGACGAGCCGTTCGAGGGCCTGGCTCCGCTGATCGTGCGCGACCTGGTGCGGATCAGCCGCGAGCTGGCCGCGCAGGGGCGCACGATCGTGGTAGTAGAGCAGAACGTGGTGGCCGCGCTGAGTTTCGCCGATCGGGTGTATATTTTGAACAACGGCCATATGGTCTGGGAAGGCACACCGGCCGCGCTGCACGCGCAGCCCGAGCTCATGCGCAGTCATTTAGGAGTGTAGGTAGCGTCCCCCCTCCCCTTGAGGGAGGGGGTTAGGGGGAGGGGTCGATGTTTTGCGCCTCGACCCCTC